>NZ_JBHWIE010000224.1:0-12096 GCF_042732085.1 Actinosynnema sp. NPDC059797 | reverse complement strand
GCTCACCGAGGCGCTGGCGCTGTGGCGCGGCCCGGCGTTCGCCGACTTCGGCGACGAGGGCTTCGCCCGCGCCGCGGCCGACCGGCTGGAGGAGCAGCGGCTCGCCGCGCTCGAAGCGCGGGCCGAGGCGCGGCTCGACGCGGGGGAGCGGGACCTGCCGGCCGGCGAGCTGGCCGAGCTGGCGGAGCTGGTGGCCCGGCACCCGCTGCGCGAACGGCTGCGGGCGGCGCACCTCCGGGCGCTGTACCGCGCCGGGCGTCAGGGCGAGGCGCTCGCCGGGTACGAGGACCTGCGCGCCCGGCTGGCGGAGGAGCTGGGCGTGGACCCGGGCCCGGAGCTGACCGCGCTGCACCGGGCGCTGCTGGCGCAGGACGCCTCCCTGGAAGCGCCCCGCCGGAGGGCGAACCTGCCGTCGCCGCTGACCGACCTCGTCGGCCGGGAGGGCGCGGTGGCCGACGTGCGCGGGTTGCTGGCCGCGCACCGGCTGGTCACGCTGACCGGTCCCGGCGGCGTCGGCAAGACCCGGCTGGCCGTGGCGGTCGCCTCCGCGATCCCCGACGCGTGGCTGGTCGAGGCCCGCGCCGACGGGCTCGCCGAGGCGGTGGCCACCGGGCTGGGCGTGGGCGACGGGACCCTGACCGAGGCGCTGCGCGCCCGGGACGTGCTGCTGGTGCTGGACAACTGCGAGCAGGCGGTGGACCGGGTGGCCCTGTTCGCGGCCGAACTCCTGGCGGCGGCGCCCCGACTGCGCGTGCTGGCCACCAGCCAGGTCCCGCTCGAGGTCACCGGCGAGGTGCGCTACGAGGTGCCGCCCCTGCCCGACGACGCCGCGGCCGAGCTGTTCCTGGCCAGGGCCGTGGCCACCGGCTACCGGACCGACGACCTGGAGCGCGTGCGCACGGTCTGCCGCCGCCTGGACGGCCTGCCGCTGGCCGTCGAGCTGGCCGCCGCGCGGGTGCGGGCCCTCGGCATCGCCGAACTGCTCGCCCGGCTGGACGACAGGTTCGGCCTGCTCACCAAGGGGAAGCGCGACGCGCCCGCCCGGCAGCGCACGCTGCGCGCCGTGCTCGACTGGAGCTGGGAGCCGCTGACCGCGCCGGAACGGGCGGTGCTGCGGCGGCTGGCCGTGCATGCGGGCGGCTGCACGCTGGAGGCCGCCGAGGCCGTGTGCGCCGAACCGGGCACGGCCGAGCTGCTGGACAGCCTGGTGGACCGGTCGCTGGTGGTGGCGCGGGACGGCCGGTTCCGGCTGCTCGAATCCGTGACCGCCTACTGCCTCGACCGGCTCGGCGAAGCGGGCGAGACCGCGGCCGTCCGGGGGCGCCACCGCGAGTACTACACCGCGCTGGCCGAGCGCCTCGACGTGTCCGGCACCGGGCAGTGCGCCTCCCTCGCCCGCCTGGACGAGGAGTACCCGAACCTGCGCCGGGCCCTGGAGGGCGAGCCGAACGAGCGCCTGGGCCGCGCGCTGTCCTGGTACTGGCTGGTGCGTGGCCGGTTCGGCGAGGCGCGGCGGTTCCTGCCCGCGGGCGACGACCCGCTGTCCCGCTGGTTCACCGGTTTCGTGCTCTTCCGGGACGGCGAGGACCTGGAGACCAGCCGACGCCTGGTCGAGTCGTCCCTGGCCGGGTTCCGCGCCGCGGGCGACGACCGGGGCGTGGCGGCGGCGCTGAGCGTGCGCGCCGCGCAGTCGCTGGTGCGCGGCGACCTGGCGGCGGCGGAGCGCGACGCCAGAGAGGGCGACCGGCTGTTCCGCGACCTGGAAGACGGCTGGGGCCGGTTGCAGAGCGCCTACGTGCTCGCGGCCCTCGCCGAGATCGCGGGCGACTACGCCGCCGCGACCCACCTGCACGGCGAGGGCCTGCGCCTGGCCGAGGCGCTGGACCTGCACGCCGACGCCGCCGACCGGATGACCGGCCTGGGCCGGATCGCGTTGCTGGAGGGCGACTTCGCCCGTGCGCGGGCCCTGCACGAGCGGGCGCGGGAGCGGGCGGCCCGGCTGGGCTACCGCGCGGGCGAGGTGCACGCCGACCTGGGGCTCGCGCTGATCGCGCGCCGCGCCGGCGACCTCGACCTGGCCGAACGCCTGCTGCGCTCGGTGCTCGACCGGCACCGCGCCACGAGCTTCGACCCGGGCCCGGCGCTGGTGTTCGCCGAACTGGGGTTCATCGCCGAACTCCGCGGCGACGCGACCGGCGCTGCGGCGCTGCACGAGAAGGCGGTCGGGATCGCGAAGGCCACCGGCGACCCGCGGGCGACGGCGCTGGGCCTGGAAGGGCTCGCGGGGGCCCGCGCGCTGGCCGGCGACACCGCCGAGGCGCGGCGGCTGCTGGACGAGGCGGACGCGGCGCGCCGGTCCGTCGGCGCGCCGCTGCCGCCCGCCGAGCGCGGGGACGTGGACCGGATCACCGCGCGGCTGGCCGGCGCGCGGTCGGTACGGCGGTGATGACCGGTCAGGCCGCACACCCCGTTGGGTTGGTCACGACGTCGTCCGCGCGGTCCTCCGCTGCTCCGGGGCGGTCATCGCCCGGTTCAGCAGCTCCAGGTCCCACGCGGGCTCCCGCAGTTCGGGCCGGTTCGACGCCCGGAACCCGTCCATCGCCAGGTGCAGGTGCCGGCGCCACATCGACGGAGCGACGTGCTGCGTGGTCTCGGAGACGCGGTCGGTCGCCCACAACAACACGAGCAGGTCGGCGCCGGTGACGTCGGGGCGCACGGCGCCGGCGCCCTGTGCGCGCAGCAGGACCTGTTGCGCGAGTGCGCAGATCTCGCCGTGCGCGGCCTCGTTGCGCTCGTCGCCGGTGAACCGTCGAGCCAGGAAGTCGCCGAACGCCTGATCCCCCACCTGGGCCGAGCACAGGACTTCCAGCAGGGTGCGGAACGCCTCCCACGGGTCCTCCAGGTCGAGCGAGGCCGCCACCTCGTCGATCACGCGGCGCAGCTTCGGCTCGAGCACGGCGGACAGGAGGTCCAGGCGCGTGGGGAAGTGCCGGTAGAGGGTGCCGACCACCAGACCCGCCTCCCGGGCGATGCCGTCGAGCGGGGCTTCCGCGCCCCGTTCGGCGAACGCGCGCCGGGCGCACTCGAGGAGCCGCCGGCGGTTGCGGTGGGCATCCCTGCGCACGGGCGGTGGGTCCTCTCGGGAAGGCACGATGTCACCGTAACAAACCTGAGGGCACCCTCGAGTTTGAGGGCTGTCTCAGGTTTGCTACGGTCGCCGGGCATCGAAAATGAGAGTGCACTCATTTTGTGGAGGGTCCGGCATGGCGAAGCTCGGCGGGAAGCTCAGCGGGAAGGTCGCGGTGGTCACCGGCGCGACCTCGGGCCTGGCCCTGGCGACCGCGAAGTTGTTCGTCGCCGAGGGCGCGCACGTGGTCATCACCGGCCGGAGCCGGGACCGGTTGGACGCCGCGGTGGCCGCGATCGGCCACGACGTGACCGGTGTGGTCGGTGACGTCGGCGAGATCGCCCACGTGGTCCACCTGGCCGGTGTCGTGGCGGCCGAACTGGGCCGGGTCGACGTCCTCGTCGCGAGCGCCGGGGCCTGGACGTGGGACGAGCGCATCGACGAGGTGACCGGGGAGTCGTTCGACGCCGTGTTCGGTGTGAACGTGCGCGGGACGTTCTTCACCGTGCAGAAGCTCCTGCCGTTGCTGTCCGATGGCGCCTCGATCGTGCTCATCGGCTCGGGTGCCGCGGCGAAGGGCGATCCGGGAACCACGGTCTACGCGGCGAGCAAGGCCGCGCTGCGGTCGTTCGCCCGGACCTGGACCACGGACCTGAAGGAGCGGGGGATCCGCGTCAACGTCCTCAGCCCCGCCGCGATCGACACCCCGGCGTTCGCGGACCTCCCACCGGGGTTCAGGGAGCGGATCGCCTCGCTGGTGCCCCTCGGCCGCCTTGGCGCCGACCACGAGATCGCCACCGCGGCACTCTTCCTCGCGTCCGCGGATTCGAGCTTCGTCAGCGGGATCGACCTCCCCGTCGACGGGGGCATCGGCCAGGTCTGACACCGGCACGAGGGCACCTCCGCGGGGTGCCCGCGGACCGGTTCGACCTGTCCGCGGTGCCGGGCGTGGGCCGTAGGGTCGTCGGGTGCGCGAGACCGATGGCGAGTTGGCGATCCGGGCGGCCGAGGCCGGGGCGGCTGTCGTGCGGGCGATGTACGGCGGCAGGCTGGAGCGGTTCGCCAAGTCCGGGGACGACTTCGCGACGGAAGCGGACGTCGCCGCCGAACGGGCCGTCATGGCCGTCTTGCGGGAGGCGCGACCGGCGGACGGTTTCCTCGGCGAGGAGAGCGGCGACCTCGGGGAAGGCGCGTCCGGTCGCCGCTGGCTGGTCGACCCGCTGTGCGGGACGCTCAACTACGCGGCGCGCACCCCGCTGGTCGCGGTCAACGTGGCGTTGCGAGCCGACGACCGCGTCACCGCGGCGGCCGCCGCCGACCCCCTGGCCCACGAGGTGTTCTGGACCGGCGGCGAGGCCGCCCACGTCCGTTCGGAGGGGCGGGACGTGCCGCTGCGACCCGATCCGACCAACCACCTGGTCGACCTCAACCTCGACCCCCCGTTCCCCAACCGGGACTGGTTCCTCGCGGCCGACCTGCTGACCGACGAGGGCTTCACGAGCGCGTTCCGCCCCAGGGTGCTGTCCACCACCCTGGCACTGGCCTGGGTGGCGGCAGGCCGCCGGGCCGCCTACGTCACCGACGGGCACCTGCGCGACAGCGTGCACTTCAGCAGCGGCATCGCCCTGTGCCAGGCCGCCGGCTGCGTCGTGACCAACCTCGCCGGCCAACCCGTCCACACCGGCGCCCAGGGCCTCATCGCCGCAGCCGACGCCACGATCCACGCCACGCTGCTCGACCTCGTGTCCCACCGGCGACAGCCGCGGACGTCCGGCCGGGCGTGACACCCCGGCGCCCGGCGGTCGCTCAGCCGACCGGCAGCAGGCGCCGGATCCGGTCCGCGCCGATCGACAGCAGCAGCGTCGGCAGCCGCGGGCCGCGGTCCGCGTCGACCAGCAGGCGGTACAGGAGCCGGAAGAAGTCCTTCTGGGCCTGCGCCACCTCCGGTGTCGGCCGGTCCTCCGCGGCGAGGCCGGCGCGCAGCTTGGGGATGCCGTAGACGAGCCGGGTCAGGCCGTCCAGGCCCCAGTCGTCGGCCAGGTGCCGGAGCAGCAGGCGCAGGGATTCCCGCTGGTCCTCGGTGAGGGCGGCCAGCTCGGCGGTCGCGGGTTCGGCGCGCACGCGGGTGCGGTCGCCGGGCTCGACGTGCTCGGCCAGCCAGGAGGCCGCGAGCGACAGCCGGGGCTCGACCGACGCCGGGGTCAGCTCCGGGTCGACGTCGCGCAGGACCCGGGCGAGCTGGTCCGGGTCGCCCGCGGTGACGTCCGACGCGGCGGCCAGCAGCCGGAACGACACCGGGCGCGCGGGTCGGGGCAGCGGGCCGAGGCTGGTCCTGCTCGCGCGGTCGAGGACGGCGACCTGCCACGGGTCGGCCCGGCCCGCGGCCACGTCGGAGCCGAGCCGGTCCCACTCGTCGTACAGGCGGACGACCTCGGCCCCGAAGTCGACGGAGAACGCCTGCTCCGGCTTGCGCCGGGTGTAGAGCCAGCGCAGGACCGGCGCTTCCAGCACGCGCAGCCCGTCGTCGGCCGTGGGCACCGCGCCCTTCGAACCGGACATCTTGGCCGAGCCCTTGATGCCGACGAACGAGTACGCCTGGTAGACGGGCGGTTCGGCGTCGAACACTCGGCGGACCAGCTCGGCGCCCACGGTGAACGAGGACCCGGGCGAGGAGTGGTCCGCGCCCGCGCCCTCGAAGGTCACGCCCTCGTGGGCCCAGCGCATCGGCCAGTCGACCTTCCACACCAGCTTCCCGCTGTTGGCCTCCCGCAGCCGGACCACGCCCGCGTGCCCGCAGGAGCGGCACCGGTAGTCCACGGTCGCGGCGTCCCGCTCGTAGCCGGTGACCGCCGTCCCGTCCCGGCCGCAGTCGTGGCAGTACGGTCGGTACGGGTAGTAGTCCTCTTCGGGCGGTTCGGAGCCCTTGGTGCGGTAGCGGGACAGCAGCGCGTGGATCGCCTCGCGGTGGTCCAGGGCGCGCAGCACCAGGTCGGCGTACGCGCCGGAGCGGTACATGTCGGTCTGGCTGATCTCGCGCAGCTCCACGCCGAGCCGGGCGAGCGCGGCCCGGAACGGCGCCTTGAACCGCTCCGCCCAGCTCTCGTGCTCGCCCCACGGGTCGGGCACCGCGGACAGCGGGCGGCCGACGTGCTCGGCGAAGGCCGCCGGCACCCCGGCGGGCACCTTGCGCAGCCGGTCGTAGTCGTCCCAGGACAGCAGGTGGACCCGGTCCCGCCCGCGGCGGTGCAGCTCGTCGGCGACCAGGTGCGGGACCATGACCTCGCGGAGGTTGCCGAGGTGGACCGGGCCGGACGGGCTGATGCCGGACGCGCACACGACCGGTTTGCCCGGGGCGCGCCGATCGGCCTCCGCGATCACGCGGTCGGTCGTCCTGGCCACCCAGTCCCGGCCGTGCTCGGCGGTCACCGGCCCTCCTCGTCGTCGATCTTCGCGAGCGGCCAACGTAGTGGCGGGTCGGGCGGGAGGTCGATTCAGTTTCCGGCCGACCCACGGGCTATTGTTGCCATGAATTTGCAACAAGCACCCTGGGGGGACGATGGCCGACGCCGTGCCGCTCACCACCGAGACCGACCTCGTCCACCGCTGGCTGCGCGGCTGGGTCGAGTGCCGGGGCTGGGGCCCGGTCGAGGAGGTCCCCGGCGGCCTGAGCCTCCTGCCGCGGCAGCCGGGGCGGCACCGGGAGGTCGTCGCGCTGCACGACGGGCCCGACGCCCTGGCCGCGCTCGCGGCGGAGGCGCCGGGCGGTGACGGGCCGACCTGGCTGACCGTGCCGACCACCCGGCCGGACGAGGTCGAGCGGACCCTGCGCGCGGCGGGGCTGACCGTCAGGGGCGCCCGGGAACGGCTCATGACCCGGGACCTGCGCACGCACCCCGCGCGGGAGGTCCCCGCGCCGTACCGGTGCGACACCGAGGTGGACGGCCCGGTCGTGCGGGTCCGGGTCCGGCACGCGTCGGGCGACCTCGCGGCGAGCGGGACCGCGTCCGTGCTCGGCGGGGACGCCGTCGCCGACCGCGTCGAGACCGCCGACGACCACCGCCGGCGCGGGTTGGGCAGCGTGGTCATGGGCGTGCTGGCGGCCGAGGCCGTCGCGCGGGGCGCGACCACCGGCATCCTCGTGGCCAGTTCGGAGGGGGAGCGCCTGTACTCGGCGCTGGGCTGGTCCGCCGGGCCGGCCGTGGTGATCGCCTCCGCCTGACCGCGGCGCCCGCGCGGGTGGTCCACGTCGCCCCTGTCGTCGCCCGGGTGTCGGGCACCGCGCCGGGCGCGCCCGGGGCGTGCTCGACGAGGGCGCCGGGTCATGACCAGTCGATGTCCAGGTGGGCGAAGCCCCTGGCCTCGAACAGCGCCTTGCCACCGCCCTTGAACGGGTTCCCGCAGTCGACGAAGGTGACGCCGGCTGGCGTCGGGCAGTCCAGCAGCGCCCGCGCGTTCACGACCTTCCGCGAGTTGAGCACGGTCAGCTCGACCAGCTCGGGCAGCGCGGGTTCGCGCAGCCGGGCCGGGCTCGGGCGCAGGTGCAGGCAGCTGATCCCGGGCACGTCCTCCGGCCGGGGCTCGCCGCCCCACCTGATCCGCACCGCGCCGTCCTGGGTGAGGTCGTCGCACTCGGCGGCGTTGCCGACGCAGGCGGTCCCGTCCCCGTCAGGCGAGGGTGTCCACGACGTACGCGGCGGCCTCGGCGATGAGGGCTTCGTCGTAGGCGGCGTCGGCGGCGGACCTGCTGGACATGATCGCGACCACCAGCGGCTCGGAGCCCGGTGGCCACACCACGCCGATGTCGTTGGCCGTGCCGTAGCTCCCGGTGCCGGTCTTGTCGGCCACGCGCCACCCCTGCGGCACGCCGGCCCGGATGCGCCGGGCGCCGGTGGCGTTGCGCTCCATCAGGTCGCGCAGGAAGTCGCGCTCGTCGGCGGGCAGGGCGTCGCCCAGCACGATCCGCCGGTAGTCCGCGCCGATCGCGCGCGGTGTGGTGGTGTCGCGGGGGTCGCCCGGGGTGGCTTCCGTGATGGTCGGCTCGAACCGGTCCATCCGGGTGACGTCGTCGCCGAGGCCGCGCAGGTACGCGGTCAGCCCGGCCGGGCCGCCCACGTCGCGCAGCAGCAGGTTGCCCGCCGTGCCGTCGCTGAAGCGGACCGCGGCGTCGCACAGGTCGCGGACCGCCATGCCCGTGGCCAGGTGCCGCCGGGTGATGGCGGAGCTCTTCATCAGGTCGGCCTCGGTGTAGGTGACGACGGTGTCCAGGTGCGCCGGGGGGTGGTGGTGCAGGACGGCCGCCGCGGCGAGGCCCTTGAACGTCGAGCAGAACGCGAACCGCTCGTCCGCCCGGTGGGCGATGGTGGCGCCGGAGCCGGTCGCGACGGCGTGGACGCCCAGGCGCGCGTCGAACCGGCGCTCCAGGTCCAGCAGGCGGTCGTGCCGCTCGGGCGGAGCGGGGGAGGACGGCGCGCCGGTCGCCGGGGTCGGGTCGCCGGTCGGCGGCGCGTCGGGCCGTGTGTCGGCGCACCCCGCGAGCGGGAGCAGCGCGAACGCCCGGAGCAGGGTGCGGCGGGTGGTCGGTCGTGGCGTGGTCATCGTCCCCCTCGGGTCGGTCGGTCGTGGGTGGGAGGAGGCTCGCAGGCGACGCCGGATGCCGTCCAAGACGGGAACGGCCGGATCGATGCCGATCCGGCATATAGGGTGGTCACGTGGACCTCATCGCGGCCTGCAAGGCTTTCGTCGCCGTGAGCGGGCACGGCAGCTTCACCGTCGGCGCGGCGGCGGCGCGCATCCCGCAGTCCGTCGCCAGCCGGCGCGTCGCGGCCCTGGAGAAGCACTTCGGGGCCCGGCTGTTCACCAGGTCCTCGCGCAGCGTGGCGCTGACCGAGTTCGGCCGGGAGGTGCTGCCGTCGGCCCGGCGGCTCGTCGAGCTGGCCGAGGCGGTGGAGCACGACGCCGAACAGGCCAGGCTGCGGCCCTTCCGGTTGGCCGTGCCCGAGGTCTGCGCCCCTCGTTCGCTGGCCCGGCTCGTCGCCGGCGCCCGCGCCCGCGACCTGAACCTCGACCCGCGCCCGGCCGGACCGGACCGGCGCGCCGAACTGGCCCGCACGCTGGAGGTGCGCGCGGCCCTCGTCGCGGTGCCGCCCGACGACGCCGCGTGGCGGGTGCCGCTGGGGCTGGCCGGCCGCGACGACCCCGGCGGGGTGGCGGCGGTCCACGTGGAGTCGTTGCGCGCGGGCCGGGCCGAGCGGGGCGCCCGCCGACGCCGGGTGCTGGTCCAGGCCGAGGACGACGTGCCGCACGTGCGGGACCGCGTCCGGCGGCTCGGGCACGCGGTGGGGCTGCAACCGGCCCAGGTCGTCGTGACCGGTTCGCTGGTCGCGGCGACGGCCGAGGTGCTGTCCTCGACCGACCTGCTGCTGTGCTCGCGCGCCCAGGCCGACGAGCTGGGCCTGCACTGGCGGCCCGTCGGCGAGCTGCCGGGCGCGGCGCGCGGCTACGACGTCACGGCCCGGTCGCGGGAGGACGGCGCGCGGGTCCGGTCGCTGCCGCCCGAGCTGGTCGGGCACTGCCTCGGCGTGCCGGGAGGGGAGGCGCCGTGGGCGTGACGAAGGTGCTGCGCGAGGCGCGGCAGGCTTTGGACGACGCGGGCCTGCGCGGCTCGTTCCTCGTCCGCGACCTCGACACCGGCGACGAACTGGGTCTCGACGCCGAGGTCGAGTTCCCGGTCGCGTCGCTGGTGAAGGTGCCGCTCGCGGTCGCCACCCTGGAGCGCGTCGCGCGCGGCGAACTCGACCCGGCCACGCCGCTGACCGTGCGACCGGGCCGCAGCGCGGTCCCCGGGCCGATCGGGCTGAGCAAGTTCCGCCACCCCGCCGTGATCGCGCTGGACGACCTGCTCCACCTCAGCACCTCGATGAGCGACAGCGTCGCGGCCGACGCCCTGTTCGCCCTCACCCCGCCCGCCGCCGTCACCGCCGAGCTGCGGCGGCTCGGCCACGACGGCATCGCCGTCCGCCACCTCATGGCGGACCTGGTCGACACGCCGGCGGAGCGGTTCACGAGGGCCGAGGTCCACCTCGCCCACGCCCTGGCCATCTCCGCCGGGACGGCCGGCCACGGCCACCCCGTGCCCCAGCTCGACGTCAGCCGCGCGAACGCCGGGTCCGCCCGCGCGTTCACGGACCTGCTGCACGGCCTGTGGCGGCCCACGACCGTCCACCCGGCCGTCGCCGCCAGGGTGCGCGAGCTGATGGGCGACAACGTGGTGCGGCACCGGTTGGCGCCGGACTTCACGTCGGACTCGTCGCGGTGGTCGTCCAAGACCGGCACGCTGCTCAACCTGCGGCACGAGGTGGGCGTGGTCGAGCACGACGACGGGCGGGCGTTCGCCGTGGCCGCCCTCACCGAGTCCCGCGTGCCCGCCGCCGCCCAACCAGGCGCGGAGGCGGTGATGGCGCACGTGGCCCGGACGCTGCGGGACGCGGTGCGGATGTGGTGAGCCGATCCGGCACGGCATAAGACCATCCGGTGAAAAACCCTCACCCGATCCGGGTGCCTGCCCGCTCGCGAGCGCACTCCGCCCACCGCTGAGTCCACAGTGGACCCGGAGGCCGGTTCGGGCGCCTTTTTCCGGCTGACGCGGGAGCCGCCCGGCGCTAGCGTGGGACCCGGATCGATCCACACGACGGGGGATGTGCGATGAAGAGAACGACCACGCTGCTGGTCGCCGTCCTGGTGGCGGCGCTGCTGCCGGGCACCGCCGCGGCCCGGGGCGGACCCGGTTGGGCCGCCACGTGGGCCGCGTCGCCGCAGGCGCTCACCGACTTCCTGGGGCCGAGCTGGGGTTCCGACGGGTTCGACGACCACACCGTGCGGCAGGTCGTGCGGGTCAGCCAGGGCGGTGCGGCGCTGCGCGTGCGGCTGTCCAACGCCTACGGCGCGTCGCCGCTGGAGGTCGCCGGCGCGACGGTCGCGCTGGCCGGGGACGGCGCGGCGGTGCGGCCCGGCACCGTGCGGCACCTGGGCTTCCGCGGCGACCGGTCGCCCACCGTGCCGGCGGGCGGCGAGCTGGCCTCCGACCCGGTGGTGCTGCCGGTCCGGTCGCTGGGCCGGGTGACCGTGACGCTGTACCTGGCCGAGCCGACCGGGCCCGCGACCGGCCACGCGTTCGCCAGCACGACCAGCTACCGCGCCGGCGGCGACCACCGGGCCGACGCGGCGGCCGACGCGTTCACCGAGACCTCGCAGTCCTGGTACTACCTGAGCGGGGTCGACGTGGTGGACACCTCGCCGCGGCGGGACGTGGTGGTCGCGTTCGGCGACTCCATCACCGACGGCACGGGCTCGACCGCGGACGCCGACAACCGCTACCCCGACGAGCTGGCCGAGCGGTTGCGCGGTCGGCGCGGCGTGGTGAACGCGGGCATCGGCGGCAACCGGGTGCTCAACGACTCGGCGTGCTTCGGGGAACGGGCCGTCGACCGGTTCGGGCGTGACGCGCTCGGGCAGCCGGACGTGCGCACGGTGGTCCTGCTGGAGGGCATCAACGACATCGGGTTCAGCGAGTTCCCGATGGAGTGCACCCTCCCGAACCCGCGCGTCACGGCGGCCGAGGTGATCGCCGGGTACCGCGAGCTGATCGCGCAGGCCCGCGCCCGGGGCGTCCGGGTCGTCGGCGCGACGCTGGCGCCGTTCAAGGGCGCGGGCTACTACACCGAGGCGGGCGAGGCGGTGCGGGACGAGGTGAACGCCTGGATCCGCGACTCGGGCGAGTTCGACGCGGTGGTCGACTTCGACCGCGCGCTGACCGACCCGGCCGTCCCGGACACGCTGCTGCCCGCCTACGACAGCGGCGACCGCCTGCACCCGAGCGACGCCGGGTACCGGGCGATGGCCGAGGCGCTGGACCTCGCCGACCTCTGATCGGAGCGGTCCGCGGGGGGGGGCGGCCCGGGGCGCGCGGGGCC
>NZ_JBHWIE010000223.1:0-12298 GCF_042732085.1 Actinosynnema sp. NPDC059797 | reverse complement strand
TCCTCGTGGTGGTCGAGCTGGACGACCGGCAGCGCCGGCAGCTGACCGCGGCCGGCATCCCGTTCGTCTTCGTGGACGCGGCGCGGGAGCAGCCGCCGGAGGTGCCCGTGGTGGGCTCGGCGAACCGGTCGGGCGGCCTGGTCGCCACCCGCCACCTCGTCGAGCTGGGGCACCGGGACCTCGCGGTGATCTCCGGCCCGGAGAGGCTGCCGTGCAGCCGCGCCCGCGTGGAGGGCTTCCGGGGCGCCTTGGCCGCCGCGGGGCTGTCGGCGGCGCCCGACCACGTCCGCTACGGCGAGTTCCGCGCCACCAGCGGCTACCGGCACGGCCTGGAGCTGCTCGACCGCCCCGACCGGCCGACCGCGATCTTCGCCGGCTCGGACTACCAGGCGCTCGGCGTCATGCGCGCGGCGCACGAACTGGACCTGTCGGTGCCCCGGGACCTGTCCGTCGTGGGCTACGACGACCTGTCGATCAACGAGTGGAGCGGCCCGCCCCTGACCACCGTGCGGCAGCCGTTGCGCGACATGGGCGCCGTGGCCGCCCGGATGGCCATCACCCTCGCCGGCGGGCGGCGACCGCCGCACCCGCGGATCGACCTGGACACCGAACTGGTGGTGCGGCAGAGCACCGCGCCGCCCGGCTCGCGGGCCCGGTGACGGGACGGGTCGCCCCGCCACCGGACCGGCGTCAGGCGCCCGCCCTGCTCCACTGCTGGTTGTTGCCGCCGTTGCAGGCGTACTGCTTGATCAGCGCGCCGTCCGCGGTCGAGGCGCTGACCACGTCGAGGCACTTGCCGCTGTGCCGGGCGACGACGCGGACGTAGCCGCTGCCCGCGTCCTGGAACTGCCACTGCTGGTTGGCGCCGCTGCCGCACGTCCACTGCTTGACGAGGGCGCCGTCCGCGGTGGACTGGCCGTCCACGTCGAGGCACAGGGCGCTGTGGCGGGCGACCAGCCGGTAGTAGCCGTCACCCGTGCCCTGGGCCTCCCACCGCTGGTTGTTGCCGCCGTTGCACGGGTACTGCTTGACCTGCGTCCCGGTGACCTGGCTGGAGGAGGGGACGTCCAGGCACTTGCCGCTGTGCCGGGCGGTGAAGGTGTGGGCGGGGGAGGTCACCGGGGTCACCACGCCCGTCGCGGTGTCGACGGTCAGCCGGGAGGCGTAGCTCATCGACAGGCTGGTGCTGCTCGGGAAGGTCAGCGGCAGCCACACGTACCGGGAGTCGTTGACCCGGCCGTCCCACGCGCCGGCCCACCGGTCGCCCAGGTACAGGTACGAGGTGGTCTGCGAGCCCTGGACGGGAAGCACGAACGCGGTCTGCGAGTTGTAGGCGGTGCCGTCCCCGACGTTCGCGAGCGCGCTCCACGTGCCGGCCACGCTGGTGGCGGTGGCGTACTTCTGCTGGTTGGGCGCCCAGCCGGTGGCGCCGGAGGTGAGCAGGAAGTACACGCCGTTGCGCTTGAACATCGCGGGCGCCTCCCGCCAGGAGCCCGGCCACAGCACGTGCACCCGCGTGCTGACCTGCCGGTAGTCGGCGGTGAGCCGGTAGACGTGCAGGTCGGCGTTCTCGCGGGCGGCGGAGATCATGTAGCCGGTGCCGTCGTCGTCGCGGAAGAGGGTGATGTCGCGCGACATGTGGCCCAGCGGGCGGAAGCTGCCGTGCCAGGTGTAGTCCCCGTCCACGGTGGCGGAGCTGGCCACGGCCGCCCTCGCCTCGCCGTAGTCGCTGCCGTTCTCCTTGTGCATCCACATCACGAAACGGCCGGTCGAATTGTTGTAGATGACTTTCGGGCGTTCGATGTTGGCCACCGCCAACTCGGGGTCCGACGACTGGGTCAGCACGTTCCTGCGGAATTCCCAGTTGTGCAGGTCGGTGGACCGGTAAACGGAAACCGCGCGGAAGGTGTTGTCCGCGTTTCGATTTTCGCCGAACCAGTAGTAGTACGAGTCCACCTTGATGACGCCGCCCCCGTGCGCGTGCACGACCTGGCCTGACGTATCGACGAACTGCGTCCCGTTGGTGATCGTCACGGGCGCCGCCTCGGCCGTCGGCGTCAGGAGGCCGCCGAGCAGGAGGGCCGACAAAACGGCGATGAAGCCACGGCGTTGTGGCACGACAACTCCTTGCGGGGTGAGTGTGACCGCTATCTCATCAAGATTAAGAGGGTGCGAGCCGCGGCAGCAAGGGGTCAAGTGGAAAATAGGGCACAAGGTGGAAGCGGAATGCTCCACCGGGAAGAAAAGCGCAGATAGCCGCAGAAAAACGAAGAAAAACGTTCACGCCCGGTGCCGGCGGAGGGCCCGCGCGGGTGCGCCGGTCGAGCCCCGTTCGCGCAGCTCGGAGCTGAGCACCACCCGGCGCACGGGCCCGTCCGCGCCCTGCGCCAAGCGGTCGAGCGCCAGGTGCACGGCGGTGCCGCCGATGGCGTACTTGGGCGGGCGCACGGCGGTGAGCGGCGGGTGGGCGAACCTGGCCACCTCGTCGTCGTAGGCGACGACCGCGAGGTCGCCGGGCACGTGGAGACCCCGCTCCTCGGCCCGCTGGACCAGCGACACCGCCTCCCGGTCGGAGTGCACGACGAGCGCCGTGGCGCCCTGCTCGGCGCACAGGTCCAGGACGCGGTCGACGTCCACGCCCCAGCCGGGCTCGTAGTAGGCGGCGACGAACACCTCCGGCGCGGGCGGCAGGCCGAGGTCGGCGGTCGCGCGGTGCCAGCCCTCGCGGACGTGGCCGGACGTGGGGCTGCTCGCGCTGACCACCAGCCCGACGCGGCGGTGCCCCTGGCCGTGCAGGTGGCGCACGGCGAGTTCGGCGCCGGCGGCGTGGTCGGTGCGCACGGATTCGACGTGCCGGCGGTAGGGCCCGGTCACGGCCGAGCGCTCGACCAGGACGACGGGCACGGGCAGGGCGGTCAGCCACGCGACGAGCCCTTCGGCCGCCGCGCCCTTGGTGGGCGGCGCGACGAGCAGCGCGTCCACGGCTCCGTGCCCGGTCATCCACTCGACCTGGTGGCGGACTTCGTCGGCCTGGTAGGACGCGCCGCGCAGCACCAGCCGCGCGCCCTTCTCCTGCGCGGCGTCCTGGGCGCCGCGGATGACCTCGGGCCAGTAGTAGTCGAGCGAGGGAACGACCATGCCGATGGCGGGCGCGGTGTCCGACCCCTGCCCGGTCGGTTCGGCGGGCGCGCCGCCGACCAGCCTCACCCCGCCGTGCACGCGCTCGACCAGGCCCTCGGCGGCCAGGTCGTTGACGTCCCGCCGGACGGTGACCGCGGTGACGCCCATGATCCGGGCGATGTGGGTGATGCGCAGGACGCCGCGGCCCGCCAGGTGCTCCAGCAGCCACTGCCGCCGCGCGGCGGGCAGCATCGAGCCCCTGGCGTCCGCTCCGGGAATGTCCGCCATGACCGCCTGCCCGCCTCGAAGTCGTGATCGAAACTGATCGTAACAACGAACCGTGCAGCCTTGCCGCCTGATTGATGACTGAGGTTGACCGTTTCTCGTCGACAAGTGGTGAAGCGATCGGCGGAGCGTGCCCGCCGGGTATTCAGGCTGGTGGTGCTGTCGAGTCGCGGACGCGCAGGGATGGGGTGATCACCACTCGGTGGGTGGGGCGGTCGGGGTCGTGCAGTCGGGCTGTCAGCAGTGACACCGCTGCGCGCCCGATGGAGCGTCGGGGTGGGCGCACGGCGGTGAGGGCGGGGGTGAACAGGGCGGCGACCTCGTCGTCGTAGGCCACCACGGACAGTGCGGTGGGTACGTGGAGGCCGTGGTGTTCGGCGCGTTGGACCAGGGCCATGGCCTCGGTGTCGGCGTGCACGAGCAGTGCGGTGGTCCCGGTCGAGGTCACGCGGTCGAGGACTTCGTCCAGCGCGGCGTCCCAGCCGGGTGCGCCGGGGCGGGGCACGGCGGTGTCCACGGTGGACCCGGGGTCGAGGTCGGTTTCGGCGCACGCGTCCAGCCACCCCCGGCGCACGTGCGGGGAGGTCGGGCTGTTCTCGCTGAGCACCACGCCGACCTTGCGGTGGCCCAGGGATGCGAGGTGGTGCACGGCCATGGCGGCGCCCAGGGCGTGGTCGGACACCACCGACTCCACCACCGCCTGGCGCGGCCCGACGGTCGCCACGCGCTCGACGAGCACGACCGGGGTGTCGATGGTGCTCAGCCACTCGATCGTCGCGGCCGCGGACGGCGCGGACAGGCTCGGTGCGGCGATCAATCCGCACACGTCCTCGTTGTCCAGCAACCGCTCCAACTGCGGCCGGTCGTCCGCGCTCTCGTAGGACGACCCGCGCAGTAGGATCCGCAGGCCCCGGTCGGACGCCTCCTCCTCCGCGCCCCGGACCACCTCCGGCCAGTAGTAGTCCAGTGAGGGCACCAGCATCCCGGCGGTGCCCTGGTGCGGCGGTTCGGGCGCGGGCTCGGCCGGTCGCGCGCCGGGTGACGGGGGTTCGGCGGTGCGGAGGGTCGCGCCCCCGTGCACGCGCCGGAGCAGACCTTCCCCGGCGAGGTGGGCGATGTCGCGGCGCAGCGTCACGGGGGTGACGCCCATCCTCTCGCTGAGGTCGGAGATCCGCACCGCGCCGTCCCGGCGCAGCGCTTCGAGGATGGACGCGCGCCTGCTCGCGGCGAGCGTGCGGGGCTCGGGGTTCACGGGGCTCCCGCCGCGGTGGTGACGCGGGTGGACGGCGCGTCGGGTGTCGGCCGCGCGCCGGGTGCCGGCTGTGCGCTGCGTGTTGTCCGTGCGCCGGGTGTCGGCCGCGTGCTGCGTGTTGTCCGCGCGTCGGGTGTCCGCTGCGCGCCGGGTGCTGTCCGCGCGTCGGGTGTTGTCCGCTGGCCGGGTGTCGGCCGCGCGCCGGGTGCTGTCGTCGGCCCGGACGGCACCCGTTCCGCGCCGGCCGTGCCGTTCCCCGTGCGCGCTCTCGTCACCGCACATCCTCCCGTAGCCGATGGTGGGCCAATTATGTCGCCGGCCCGCGCCCATACCCCGCGACGACAGGCCGGGGGAGGCCGTCGGGGCGCGCCCGGTGTCGCGAGCTGTCCGCACTTCCGCACCCCCTGTGACCCTTGACACGATCACTCCTGCACGTCTTTACTGTTTGGCGCGTGAAGCGATCAAAAACGAAAGCAACTGCACATCGTTGTGATCGAACGTCTTCCGACGACGAAGGACGAAACGCATGCCGCCGGAACCCCTCCCGAGGGCAGCCGCCTCGCCGGCCGACTGGACCCGCGACCAGTGGGCGGCCACCGCCGACGCCCTGCTGCGCGCGGTGCGCCCGTTCGCCTCCCCGGGCCGCGCGCGGATCTCGCTGCCCGGCCCGACCGGGGGCTACGGCGCGGACGTGGACGGTCTGGAGGGCTTCGCCCGCACCTTCCTCCTGGCGGGGTTCCGGCTGGCGGGCGAACGCGGGGCGGACCCGGACGACCTGGCCGAGTGGTACGCCGAGGGCATCGCGACGGGCACCGATCCGTCCTCGCCGGAGCGGTGGGTGCGCCTGGAGGAGCACCCGCAGACCAAGGTGGAGGCCGCCTCGCTCGCGCTGGCCCTGGACCTGACCCGCCCGTGGCTGTGGGACCGCCTCGACCCCGGTGTGCGGGAGCGGGTGGTGGACTACCTGGCGCCGGCGGTGGGCGACCCGACCTACCCGCGGATCAACTGGGTGTGGTTCCGGTTGGTGGTGCAGGCGTTCCTGCGGTCGGTGGGCGGTCCGTGGTCGGCCGCGGACGTGGAGGAGGACCTGGCCACCCACGACGGCTTCCTGCGCGAGGACGGCTGGATGGCCGACGGCCAAGAGCGGGCGTTCGACCACTACGCGGGGTGGGCGCTGCACGTCTACCCGCACCTGTGGGCGCGGATGCCCGGCGCGGCCGGGTTCGCCGAGGACCGCCGGGCGCGGGACACCGCGTTGCTCGACCGGTTCCTGCTCGACGCGGTCCACCTGGTGGGCGGGGACGGGTCGCCGCTGGTGCAGGGCCGCAGCCTGACCTACCGGTTCGCCGCCGCCGCCCCGTTCTGGGTGGGCGTGCTGGCCGAGGTGCCGTCCACGCCGCCCGGTGTGCTGCGGCGTGCCGCGTCGAGCGTGGTGCGCCACTTCGTCGAGCGTGGTGCGCCGGACGAGCACGGCCTGTTGACGCTGGGCTGGCACGAGTCGTGGCCGCGCATCGCGCAGTCCTACTCCGGGCCCGGCTCGCCGTACTGGGCGGTCAAGGGCATGCTCGGGCTGGCGCTGCCCGCCGAGCACCCGGTGTGGTCGGCCGAGGAGCTGCCGCTGCCGGTGGAGCGGGCCGACTTCGTGCGCGCGATCAGGGCCCCGGGTTGGTTGGTCGCCGGGACGTCGGCCGACGGTGTGGTGCGGGTGGTCAACCACGGCACCGACCACGCGACTCCCGGTGACACCCGGGGCGACTCCCCGCTCTACGCGCGCCTCGGCTACTCCACCGCCACCAGCCCCCTGCTCGACCCCGCGGACTGGGCCGACCCGCAGGACCAGGCCGTCGTGCTGCTCGACGCCGCGAGCCGGGCGTCCCACCGGTCCGGCATGGACGTCGGGGACACCCGCGTGGTCGATGCCGACGGCGTGGCCGTGGGGCTCTCGTCCTCGTCCGGCGTCGTGCGGTGGCTGGACCCCGACGAGGAGCAGCACCACCACGGTTCGGGCTGGGCGGGACGCCACCACGACGCCGGCTCCGTCGCGGTGCACTCGCTCGTGCGCGGCCCGTGGGAAGTCCGGCTGGTCCGCGTCGACGACGTCGCCCTGGACCGCCCTCCCACGACCCTGCGGCTGTCCGGGTGGGCCGTCGCCGGCCCGGCCGTCGACATCCCCTCCACCGGCGCGCCGTGCGCCCGCGCCGCCGACGGGACGCGATCGTCGCTCGTCGTCCTCCTGGGGGAGGCGATCGACTCGGGCGTGTCCGTCCGCGCCGACGCGAGCCCGCTCGGACCGGTCGCCGCGGTCCCGTGGGCGCACTGCCCCGTCCTGCCCGGCGAGTGGTGCGCCGTACTGCTGGAGCTGGCGCGCGACGCCGAACCCCGGTCAGCCGAACCCGCGACCCGGGTCGAGCGCGACGGACCGAAGACCTGGGTCGCCACCCGGTGGCCCGACGGCGTGCGGACCCGCACCGCACTGCCCTGACCGGCGGAACACCCACACCCGGCGCCGGAACCCGCCCTCCCGTTGCCCGAGCAGGAAGCGAAGGACCATGCGACACCGGCATTCCAGGCGGACCGCCCTCACGGCCGCCGTCACCGCCCTCGCGCTCGCCGCCACCGCGTGCGGTTCGGACGAGCCCGCCGACAGCGGTGGTCCGGTCACCTTGACGATGAGTGCGTGGAGCCTGAACTCGACTCCGGAGTTCAGGAGGTTGGCGGAGGCGTTCCACGCGCAGAACCCGGATGTCACGGTGGAGTTCAAGGAGTACGACGCCACCAACTACGACACCCAGCTGACCGCCGACCTGGCCGCGGGCAGCGGGCCGGACGTGTACGTGCTGAAGAACCTGAAGAACTTCATCACCTACCAGAGCGGCGAGCAGCTCCTGGACGTGTCGGACGTGGCCGGCGGCCTGGGTGAGGGGGTCAACGGTCTGGGCAACTACAAGGTGGACGGTGCGACCTACGCGGTGCCCTATCGCCAGGATTCCTGGTACCTGTACTACAACCGGGACCTCTTCGAGGAGGCCGGGGTGGCGCCGCCCGACGGGACGTGGACGTGGGCGGAGTACGAGCGGGCCGTGGCGGACCTGGCGGCGGGTTTGAAGGCGGCGGGTTCGCCGGCGAAGGCGGCGTACCAGCACGTGTGGCAGTCCACCGTGCAGGGCCTGGCGTTGGCCCAGACGCCGGGCGCGGAGCTGACCAGCGGTGACTACGGCTACCTCAAGCCCTACTACGAGCGCGCCCTGAAGCACCAGGAGTCGGGTGCGCAGGTGGATTACGGCACGGCCACCACCAACACCCTCCAGTACCAGGCGCAGTTCGGCACCCAGCAGGCGGCCACGATGCTGATGGGCAGCTGGTACGTGGCGACGTTGATCGCGCAGCAGGAGAAGGGTGACGCGCAGCCGTTCCAGTGGGGTTTCGCCCCCGCCCCGCAGCGTGACGGGAGCACCGGGGACCAGCCGGTCACCTTCGGCGACCCGACCGGCCTGGGGATCAACGCCGCCATCGACGAGGGCGAGGTCGCGGCGGCGAAGGAGTTCCTGTCCTTCGTCGCCGGTGAGGGCGGGGCGACCGCGCTGGCCTCGATCGGCATCACCCCCGCGACGCTGACCGAGCCGGTGACGCAGGCGTACTTCGGGGTGAAGGGCGTGCCGGGTGACGAGCTGTCCCGGTTCGCCTTCACCACCCACGACACCCGCGCGGAGAACCCGGTGTCACCGGAGACCGCGGCGTTGCAGAACATCCTGATGGACGCCCACTCGGCGATCATGTCCAAGAGCACGTCGGTGGACGAGGCGATCAGCGAGGCGGGCACCCGGGCCCACAGCGAGGTCCTCGGGTCCCGCTGACCCCCCGCGCGGGCCCGGTGCCCTCCCGGCCGGGCCCGCGCCGGCACCCACGCACACCACCTACGCAGGAGCACAACACCGATGAGCACCACGACGATCGGCGGTCCACCCCCGGCCGGGGCGGATCGGGCGAAGCGGTGGTACCGGGCACGCCGGTCCTTGCAGGGCGTGTCGTTCGTCCTGCCCAACTTCCTGGGCTTCGGCCTGCTCACCCTGGGCCCGGTCGTCGCGCTGTTCTACGTCTCCCTGACCAACTGGAACGTCTTCGGCACGGCCAAGTGGGTGGGCCTGGACAACTTCACCCGCCTGCTGGGCGACTCCAGCTTCCACCGCGCCCTGCTCAACACCCTGTACTACTCCGCGTTCCACATCCCGCTCACCCTGGCCCTGTCCCTGGGCTTGGCCCTGCTGCTCAACCGCGGGCTGCGCGGGGTGGCGTTCTTCCGCACCGCCGCGTTCTTCCCCTACATCACCTCGATCGTGGCCATCGCGATCGCCTGGAACCTGCTGTTCAGCCGCGACGCCGGACCCGTCAACCAGGTCCTGGGCCTGTTCGGGGTGGACGACCCGCCCGGCTGGACCGCCTCCTCGACCTGGGCCATGCCCGCCGTGATCCTGGTCGGCGTCTGGCGGGAGATGGGCTACTACATGCTGCTGTTCCTGGCCGGTTTGCAGACCGTGCCGCCGGAGCTGCACGAAGCCGCCCGCATCGACGGCGCCGGCGCCTGGCAGCGCTTCCGCAACGTGACCCTGCCCTGCCTGCGGCCCACCACGTTCTTCGTCACGGTCATGCTCACCATCGGCAGCTTCAAGGTCTTCGACCTGATCCTGGTCATGACCAACGGCGGACCGGGACAGTCCACGCTCGTGCTGTCGCAGTACATCTACCAGAAGGGCCTGGTGGAGAACCGGTTCGGCTACGCCTCCGCCGTCTCCGTGGTGCTCTTCGCCCTGTGCATGGCGGTCACGGTCGTCCAGTTCGCCGTCAACCGCAGGAGGAACGCCCGATGACCGCCCCGCGCACCTCCGCCTCGCCCGGCAGGATCGCGGGGTACGCGGTCCTCGTGGTGGCCGCGGCCGCGTTGCTGCTGCCGTTCTTCTGGATGATCTCCTCCTCGCTCAAGACCGACAACGCCGTGTTCTCCATCCCGGTGAGCTGGTTCCCGGACTCGCCGCAGTGGGCGAACTACGTCGAGATCTGGCGGGCCTCGGACCTGCTGGGGTGGCTGAAGAACACCGCGTTCCTGTCGGTGGTCGTCACCGCGCTCCAGCTGTTCACGGGCAGCTTCGCCGCCTACGGGTTCGCCAAGACCCGCTTCCCCGGGCGCAACCTGCTGTTCGTGCTCTACATCGGCACCATCGCCGTGCCCTGGCAGGCATACATGATCCCGCAGTTCATCATGATGTCCGAGGCCGGGCTGACCAACACGCCGTGGGCGATCGTCGCCCTCCAGGCATTCGGCGCGTTCGGCGTGTTCCTGATGCGCCAGTACTACCTGACCATCCCCGACGAGCTGTGCGAGGCCGCCCGCGTCGACGGCCTGAGCGAGTACGGCATCTACTTCCGCGTCGTGCTGCCGCTGTCCGTGCCCGCCCTGGCAAGCCTGGCCCTGCTCACCTTCGTCACCACCTGGAACGACTACCTCGGCCCGCTGATCTACCTGCGCGACCGGGACCTGTGGACGATCCAGTTGGGGCTCAAGACGTTCGTCAGCGAGTACAACGCCGAGCACGCCCTGATCATGACCGGTTCCGTGCTGTCCGTGCTGCCCGTCGCCGTGGTGTTCCTCCTCGGCCAGAAGTACTTCGTCCAGGGCATCGCCACCAGCGGGCTGAAGGGCTGACGGGCGTGTCGCACGAGATCTGGACCCGCGTGTTCGCCACCGCCCACGCGCTGCTGGCCACCGGCGTCCTCGTGGTGCTCGCGAGCGCCCCGTTCCTGGCGGTCCTGCTGTTCACCCCGGTCGAGGCCACGTGGCCGCTGCTGGTGCTCACGGCCCCGCTGCTGGGACCGGCCGCGGCCGCCGCCCACGTCGTGTGCGCCTCCGCCGCGCGGGACGACGGCTCGCCGGTCGTGCGCGGGTTCCCGCGCGCCTGGCGCCGGCACGCCCGCCGGGCGTCGGCCGTGTCGGGCGCGGCGACCGCGGCCCTGCTGGTGCTGGTCGTGGACGTCCGCGCCGCCTGGGGCACGCCGGTCGGCGCCGTGGCCACCCCGGTCCTCGCGGTGCTGGCCGTGCTCACCGCCGCGACCGCGCTGGTGGCGCTGACCGCCGTGGTCGAGCACCCCGACGTGCCCGTCCGGCGCCTCGTCCGGGCCTGCCTGTTCCTGGCGGTCCGCCGCCCCCACCTCACCCTGGTGTCGCTGGTGGCCCTGTGGGTGCTGGCGGCGGCGGTCGCCACCGCGCCCGTCCCGGCGCTGGTCCTGCTCACCGGCCCGGTGCTGTTCGTGACCCGGGTGAGCGGCCACGCCGCCCTGCGGCCCCTCCGCGTCCGCGCCGACCAGGCCGACCCGCGATCCGTCGCGGCGCGCTGAACCCCGCGCGCCCGCCGTCCCCGCCACCCGTCCCGAGGGAGAACCATGTCCGCGGAAGCAGATCGCGCCGCACCCACCACCGACGTCCTGGCAGCGGCCTGGCACGCCGCCGCGGCGACCGTGCGCGGCAACATCGCCGACTTCACCCACTGGTACCCCGACGACACGACCACCGGGGGCGTCTACCGCCCGCGCACCCCGCGCGGCGGCCAACCGGAAGGGGCCAACGCCGGGTGGACCACCGGTTTCTGGCCGGGGATGCTGTGGCTGGTCTGGGAGGGCGCCCGGGACGAAGCCGTGCTGCGCGCCGCCCGGCGCGAGGTCGACAGCTTCGAGGACCGCGTCGTGCGGGGGATCGACCTGGAGACCCACGACCTCGGCTTCCTCTACACCCTGTCCTGCGTGGCGCCGTGGCGGCTGCTCGGGGACGACCGCGCCCGCCGCGCCGCCCTCCGGGCCGCCGACCACCTCATGACCCGCTTCCTGGAGCCGGCGGGCATCGTGCAGGCCTGGGGCGACCTGGCCGACCCGAGCCAGCGCGGCCGGACCATCATCGACAGCCTGATGAACATGCCGCTGCTGTACTGGGCGGCCGAGACCACCGGTTCCGAGTCGTACCGCCGGGCCGCCGTCCGCCACACCGAGCAGTTGGAACGGCACGTGGTCCGCCCGGACGGCACCACGTTCCACACCTACTACTGGGACCCCGACACCGGCGAACCGCTCCGGGGCGCCACCGAGCAGGGCCACCAGGACGGCTCGTGCTGGGCGCGCGGGCAGGCGTGGGCCGTCTACGGGTTCGCCCTCGGCCACCGCCACGCGCGGCACGGGTCGTTCCTCGACGCGGCCCGGCGCTGCGCCGACCACTTCCTGACCCGCCTGCCGGGGGACCGGGTCGCCTACTGGGACCTCGTGTTCACCGACGGCAGCGACCAGGAGCGCGACTCCTCGGCCGCCGCCATCGCGGTCTGCGGGCTCTACGAACTCGCCGACCACGTGGACGACCGGGCCGCCGCGCGCTACCGGGCCGAGGGCGACGCCATCCTGACCGCCCTCGCGACCTCGTACTCGACCGCGAACGACGGCACGTCCAACGCCCTGCTCCGGCACGGCGTCTACGACAAGCCCAAGCTGGTGGGGGTGGACGAGGGGAACCTGTGGGGCGACTACTTCTACCTGGAGGCCCTGACCCGCCACCTGAGGCCCGGGTGGCGCGCCCACTGGTAGCGGAACGGGCGCCGACCGGGGTGGCGG
>NZ_JBHWIE010000222.1:1216-12324 GCF_042732085.1 Actinosynnema sp. NPDC059797 | reverse complement strand
CCGCCGCGCCCGAGCCGGTCTCGGACACCAGCCGGTCGAGCGCGTCGTAACGCCGGTCGCGGACCACGCCGCCCGGCGCCACCAGCCGGGTCGGGTTGCCGGCCAAGTCGTAGACCGAGGTCCACGTGCGGTCGGCGGCGTCGGGGTGCGCGGCGGTGGCGGGTTCGACCACCGACTCGGGCAGCGACCACGCGTTGTAGGTGGTGACGAACGGGTTGCCGCGCCCGTCGGTGTAGCGGGTGCGGTTGCCGCGCGCGTCGTAGCCGAACGAGGTGGTGATCGACTCGGTGGCCGACACCGGCTCGACCTGCTGGGTGAGCCTGCTCGCCGCGTCGTAGCGGTACGTCGCGGTGCGGGACATCGCGTCGGTCGCGGTGAGCACGTTGCCCGCCGCGTCGTGGGTGTAGGTGGTGCGCCGCAGCGTGCCGCCCTGCCCGTTGAGGCTGAACTGGCCGGTGAGCCGGTTCGCCGCGTCGTAGCGCAGGAAGCTGGTGCGCCCGAGGGCGTCGCGCTGCCACACCGGGCGGCCCAGGCCGTCGTAGCCCTGCTGCACGACCACGCCGGCCGGGTCGGTCGTGCTGGTCCGCTGGCCCAGCGCGTCGTAGCCGAACCGGGTGACGTCGCCGGACGGGGACGTGGACGTCAGCAGCTCGCCCGCGTCGTTGTACTCCAGGCGGGTGGTGTGCGCCGCCGGCACGGGCCTGCGCTCCAGCCGCGTGCTGGTCACCTGGCGGCCCAGCTCGTCGTAGGTGGACTCCACCCGCGCGCCCGTCGGGTCGGTCGCCGACAGCTGCTCGCCGTTGTGCGTGTACGTGTAGCTCCACACGCCGCCGACCGCAGTGGGGTCGTCGGCCTTGGGATCCTGCCGCTCCACCAGCCTGCCGAGCTGGTCGTAGCGGAACCGGGCGACGGCGCCGCGCGGGCCGGTCACCTCGACCGCGTTGCCGACCGCGTCGTACTTCGTGGCGGTGGCGGCCCGGACCGGCGTGGTGCTGCCGGGCGCGGTGTACTCGGGTGTCTCGACCCGGATCGGGCGGCCCACCTTGTCGTGGGTCGTCGTGGTGACCCGGCCGTTCTCGTCGCGCACCGCGACCTGGTCGCCGAAGGTGTCGAACCCGACCAGGGTCTCCGGTCGCGCGGACGTCGGCGTGCCGCCGCCCGTCTCCACCTGCACGGCGGGCAGCACCACGGCGACCTGCCGCTCGCTCTCGTCGTTGCGGTACTCGGTGGTGAACGCGGCCGGGTCCGCGCCCGGCACGTTGCCGCGCGGGTCGGTCTCGGCGACCAGCAGGCCGCGCTTGTCGTAGCGGCGGGTCGTGGTCAGCGACGGGTTGCCCTGCTGGATCGTCTCGCTGACCTGGTTGCCCGCGTTGTCGTAGGCGAAGTCGACGACCGAGCCCGCCGACGACTGCACGCCCGGCGTGTTCGAACCCTGCCCGGAGCGGGCGACCTGGGTGACGTTGCCGTTGGCGTCGTAGCGGTAGCTGGTGCGCCGCGCCAGGCCCGCCGGGTCGGCCAGCACCTCGGTGACGCGGCCGACCTCGTTGTAGGTGTACTGGGTGACCTTGCCGTTGGGCCCGGTGCGCTTGACCAGGTTGCCCGCGCCGTCGTACTCGTTGCGCTCCAGCACGACCCGGCGCGTGCCGCCGCCCGGCGCGGCCACCTCGGCGAGCACCCGGAACACCAGGCCGCTCGGCGTGTACTCGTAGAGCGTCCTGCGGCCCATGGCGTCGACCTTGCGCACGAGCCGGCCGCCGAGGTCGTAGGTGTTGGCCTCCAGCACCAGCAACGACCCGTCGGACGGGGTGTCGCCACCGCCGACGCCGCCGGACACCGGCTTGCCGTGCCAGCCGCGCAGCCGCACCTCGGCGACCTTGTTGCGCGCGGTGTAGGCGTACTCGACCTTCGTGCCGTTCGCGTCCACGACCCACGTGCGGTTGCCGAAGACGTCGTAGCCGTAGCTGGTCCTCGCGCCCTCGGCGTCGGTGACGGAGTCCTGCCGCCCCCGGTCGTCGTAGGTGTAGGACGTGGTGCGCGTCGGGTCGCCACCCGAGAGGTCGGAGACCTCGACCTTCTCCGGTTGGCCGTCGGCGCTGTACGCGGTCTTGGTGAACTTGGTGTGCCGGACGCCGGTGACGGCGTTGGTGACCGGCGCGTCGGTGACCTCGACGGGACGGTTCAGCTCGTCGTGGGCGAACCTGGTCTCCAGGCCCTGCGGGTGGGTGTCGGAGAACTCCGTCTCGGACACCTTGCGGCCCAGCCGGTCGTAGCGGTACCTGGTGACGCGGCCCTCCGCCTCGTCGTCGGTGCGCCCCGGCTCGGTGGTGGAGGCCAGGTCGCCGTTGGCGTAGTACCGGTAGGCGGTGACCTTGCCGCGCGCGTCCGTGGTGGTCTTGAGCAGCCCGGCGCGCTCGTTGCCGCCGCCCTCGGCCGCGGTGGTGCCGTCGGTGTAGGTGTGCCGCACGGTCGTGCCGTCCGGCATCGTCTGCTTGACCAGCTCGCCGCGCGCGTCGTACTCCGACGAGGTCAGGTAGCGGTCGTCGGTCGGTCCGCTGGAACGGCCGTCGCGGGCGGTGAGCTGCTTGTCGATGCGCGGGTCGGTGTCGTTGACCTTGCCCGGCGCGGGCGCGTGGTACGTGAAGTGCTCGGTGTCGCACACCGCCGGGTCGCGGCAGGTCTTGCGCGACAGCACGTTGCCGCGCGCGTCGTTGCGCAGCTCGACCTGGTGGCCGTTCTCGTCGGTGATGGTCTGCTGGAACCCGGCCGCGTCGTAGTCGTAGGTGCGCACGCCCACGCCCTGCACCGGGCCGCCCTGCCAGTCCGGGTCGTTCACGCCCGTGCCGCCGCAGTACGACGGCGTGCCGTTCGGGTTGGGCGTCGGGGCGGCGGTGCACGGCGGCGCGGTCGACGGCGTGGTCGGCACGACCGACGGGTCGGGCCGGTCCTCCAGCCGCACGCCGGTGCCCAGCGGGGCGACGAACCGGATGATCCGCCCGCGCACGGGGTCGTAGTCGAAGAAGTGCGACCGGTTGCCCGGGTCGGTGACCTGGATCGAGCGGACCAGGTTGCGCACGGTGCGGCCCTGCGCGTCCTGCTCCTCGGTGCCGCTGACCTGCGGCAGGCCCAGCGCCCAGTGCCCGCCGTCGGCGTCGGTGTACTCGCTGACCCGGTCGTTGGTGGTGTCGTAGGTCAGCTCGGCGGCGACCCGGTCGCTGGGCAGGACGACCTTGGTCAGCTGGTCGGCGTGCTCGCGCGCCCGGAAGTGGGCGCGGGCCGCCTCCTCGCCCAGCGGGTGCTGGTAGATCGCGACCTCGTCGATCTGGCCGTCGAAGTGCTTCACCGACTGGTCGGCCCACCAGCCGTGCGGGGACCAGTCGGCGGGGCCGACGACGTGCGAGGCGCCGATCTGGCCGTGGTTGAGCAGGCTGTTGTCGATCTCGCCCTCGGTCGTGCCGACCTTCACGCCGTCCAGGAACAGCGTCTGCGTCGCCAGCGACCCGGAGAGCACGACGTGGTGCCACTGCCCGTCGTCGACCGCGCCCGCGCTGGTGATCGGCGCGACCCGGCCGTGCCAGAACTGGCCGCGCAGCCTGCCGTCGCGGTCCACGTACAGCACCGGCACCGCGCCGATCGGGTCGCGGTCGAACGGCGCGCGCTGGAAGCCGATCAGCGGACCGCCGTTCGTGGTCTTGAACCACAGCTCCACCGACAGGTCGCGGCTCTTCTTGATCGCGCCGTCGGGCAGCTTCACGTACGACCCGGCGCCGTCGAACGACGCCGACGCGTCACCGCTGCCGTCGAGCGCGCCCGGCGCGCCGAGCACCGTGCCCCGGTGCGCACCGGCGTCCTTGCCGAGGTTCGTGGCGACCTGGCTGACCGCGTCGGCCGACCCGGCGGACTCGCCCAGCCGCCAGTACGAGTCGGGGCGCGAGTCCAGCACCGCGGTGCGGTAGTGCGAGCCGTTCGCGTACTCGTACTCGGTGCAGCCGCCCTTGGGGTCGCACACCTTCGCGAGGCGGTCGCCCAGGTACTCGTAGGTCCACCTGATGGGGGTGCCGCCGGCGGTCGGCGGGTCCGTGCGGACCTCGGTGACGTGGTTGCCGGTCCAGGTGAAGTACAGCGTGCGGTCGGCGGCGGTGTTGTTCGGGACGAGCCTGCTGATCGCCCGCTTGATCTTCCCGTCCGGGCCGTAATCCAGCTCGACCGCGCGGCCCGCGTTGTCGTGGACGGTGATCAGCCTGCCGTCGAACTCGCGGAACGTGTAGACCGAGTTGGACTTGTCCACCAGCACGTACGGGCGGTTCGGCTGCGCGAAGTCCTGGTAGAACGTGGCGAACCGGCCCGAGGGCGGGTCGAAGCTGCCGTTCTCGGCGTTGCGGCCGAACCGCACCTGCTGCCCGTCGGGGTAGGTGACCACGACGTTGCCCGAACCGTCGAGGTCGGGCACCACGCGCATGTCGTAGCGGGTGGACCAGCCCGCGCCGAACGTGAGGTCCTTGCGCGGGTCGAGGCTGTTGTAGGTCCGCGCGACGTTCAGCTCGGGGCCGGTGACGCCGATCGCGGCGTCGACCGCGCCGGTGGTGTAGTTGCCGACCTGCGGGTCGAAGTCCAGGTCACCCGCGCTGTACGGCGCGCCGCCCAGGTGCGAGGTGATGTCCGGCTGCGGCACCGCGGTGAGGAGCGCGCTGAACGGCAGCGCCTCGCTGCGCGTGCCGCTCGGGTCGACCGCGAACGCCCGCCAGTGGTACGTCTCGCTCCACTGCAACCACCCCTTCGGGACGGTCCAGGTGCGGCTCGCACCGCGCGGGGACAGCCGGCACGAGCCGGTGTCGGGCGTGCCGTCGACCGTGCTGCCGCAGACCTCGAACTCGTAGACGACGTTGGTGTTCGGCGGCGCGTCCACGTCCACCGCGTCGGCCCACAGCTGCGGCGTCAGCGTCGGCGCGGAGTGTCCCGCCGGCGGGTACTGCGCCTTCACGATCGGCGGGATCTCGAACACGGTCATCGACAGCCGCACCGGCGGGACCTGCTCGTCGGTGAAGTAGGTGCCGCCGTGCACCATGCTGAAGTCGAGCAGGTAGTCGCCGGGGTCGGCCCGGTGCACCGTGGCGTCGAGGGTGATCGTGTCGCCCCTGGGCACGACGCGGTCCAGCGGCGCGGACTCCCGCGAGTCCACCGGCCTGCCCTCGGCGGTGAACAACCGGTAGGCCAGCTTGTAGTCGCCCGGCGTCCACGGTTCGGCGCCGCGGTTGGTCACCGCGATGCGGACCTTGCCGTCCTGCGTGCGCAGCACGGGCGGCTCCGGCACGCCGCGCTCGATGCGGTAGCCCGCGTCGTACTTGGTGTGCGTGACGAACAGGCGCGGGTGGTTGGCCCTGGCGCCCAGGCCGACGAACTTCTTCCAGCCGCTGACGGCCTTCACCGCGAGGCCGTTGTTGGCCCCGCCGCGCACCCAGCCCTGCACCAGCTCGCGACCGCCGTCGCCGAGGTCGATCAGGTCGGACCCGGTGGGGCAGGCGGAGTGCGACTGGCCCAGCGCCACGTAGCCGTGCGCGAACGACGCCCTGCCCAGCGTGGCCCCGGTCGGCGGGTGGCCGGAGCCGGTCGCGCTCCACGCGCCGGTGACCTCCTGCACCACGACCGGTTCGGGGCGGCACGACGGGGCGTCGAAGCTGGTCAGGTACAGCTGGGCGTCGAAGACGCGGTGGTTGGCCAGCGCGCCGGTGTCGAACTTCAGGTACATCGCGCTGTTGCCGCCGACGTACAGCTCGTCGCCGCCGGTGCGCGCGCCGCCCGAGGTGACGACGGCGGCACTGGCGAGCACCGGGCTCACCGACGGGTCGACCAGCACCGGGTAGGCGCGGGCCGGGTCGCGCAGCCACGCGTCGTCCACCGACACGCGCAGCGCCGGGCCGCCCGCGTGGTCGACCAGCTCGTAGCGCACCCCGTCGGAGGTCGCCGGCCCCTCCCGGCGCGAGTCGACCATGAACCCGGCCGGGATGACGGCCTCGACGCCGCCGTCGCCGCGCACCAGCTCGACCCGGCCCTCGACGACCCGCGCGGTGAGCCCCGTGAGGCGCAGCGGGAACACCCAGCTGCGCGGTGCGTCCGGTGAGGTCAGCACGAGGGTTTCCTTGACCCCGCCGGGCTGCGCGTCCAGCCGCAGGTCGGTGTGCGCGGTCACGCCGGGGTAGGTGACCCGGCTGCCCTGCGCCGTGCCGCGCGCGGCGGCGGCGCCGGCGAGGCCGAACGCCAGCTCGTGCCCGTCGGACAACGCCACGCGCACGAAGGGCGCCTCGGCGGTGGTCGCGCCGAACCTGGTGTCGACCCGGTCGGCGGCGTTGCGCCACCCGTCGCCGTCGGGGACGAGGGAGGTGTCCACGGGGTGCCACGAGCCGTCGTCGCGCTGGTAGTTGACCGGTTCCTGGCTGAACTCGGTGGTCGAGGTGCCGTCGGCGTTGTCGAACGTGCGGGAGTTGGCCTGCCGCTTGCCCACGTCCTCGCGGCTGGTCGCCGGGTCGTACCCGGCCGGGTCGGTCGACGTGGCGACCTCGCGGACCGCGTTGGGCTTCGCCGCGCCGGCCTCGTCGGGGAAGTCCGGCTGGGGGTGCTTGGCCAGCTCCGAGCGGGGCAGGGCGCGGTTGGGCGTCTCGCCCTCGACCTCGTGCTCCTGGCCCTCCGCCGAACCCCACGGCTGGTCGGGCGCGAGTTCGCCGGCCTCGGCGGCCGGGTCACCGGACGACGCGGAACCCCACTGCGGCATGAGCCGGACGGCGTCGGGCGCGACCGCGCCGAAGAGCACCACCAGCACCAGCCCGAGGGCCGCCAGAATTCTCCCGCGCGGTGAGCGCGGCAACCGGAAGCGCGCACGCCGAATACGCCCAGCAGCCATTGCCCGGAATCCCCCCGTGTCGACAGGCGCGGTCGCGCGGTGTCACCGCAGACCCCCCTGAGCCTGTGCCGCGCTGAAGCATCCAGCGCTGATCGAAAAAAGGCAAGCGCCTGTTGGCGGTAGTAGTGGTTTGGACCTTTGGGCAACCCGGTCGGCCTAGTGGCACCGGGTCGGGCGATACCGTCCGTGACGGTGTTGCCGCTGGTGAGGCGAATCGCAAGGGCTTGGCCGGCGGGGCGGGTCTCGGCTACGGTCCCCTCGACCTTCGAGTGCGACCAGGGGGGAAGTGCATGTCGAGAGTGCGCGCGAGCCTGCTCGAAAACAGTGCGAAAATCATTGTGGCAACCGCTCTCGGTGTTGCCGGCGTTTCCGTTCCGGCGGCACACGCGAACATTTCCGCGGCGGCCGCGACACTCGTCTGCGACAGCGCGGTCAAGGTGTACGGGGTGACGCCGGGCGGGAGTTTCTTCGTCTACCCGCACAACGAGCCGGAGAACGGCAACTTCGACTGGGGCGTGAAGCAGGGCATCGGCAGCGGCTGGGAGGTCGGCCGCACGGTGGCCGGGCCGAACGGCGTCGTCTACAGCATGGTCGCCGCCACCGGCGACCTGCGCAGGTTCCGCTGGAACGAGAACGCCGGCGACTGGGACTCGTGGAACGGCGCGCAATTCCGCGTCGTGGGCAACGGGTGGGGCCGCTACAGCCAGGCCGAGCACCGCAACAAGGTGACGGTCGACGAAAAGGGCCGCCTGTACGAGATCACCGCCGAGGGCAACCTGGAGGTGTTCGTCTGGGAGGGCGACGACGCGACCGGCGGGTGGACCGCGGAAACCGGCGCCGGCAAGGTCATCGACACCGGCTGGGGCCAGTACGACCTCGTCGTGGCCGCCGGTGACGGCGTGCTGTACGCCCGGAAGCCCACCGGTGAACTCTTCCGGTACCGCTACCACGCGGCGTCCGACCGCTTCGTGCACTACGCGCAACCGGCGGGCCAAGGCTGGCAGATGTTCAACCGCCTCTTCTCGCCGGGCGGTGACGTGCTGTACGGCACGCGCCCGGACAACGGCGGCGAGCTGCTGTGGTACCGCTACCACGAGGACACGAACACCTGGGCGGACACCGGCCGCGAAGTCGGCAAGCTCGTCGGCACCGGCTGGCACGGCGAACTCGACGTGGTCGCCGACACCGACGCGTGCCGCCTCACCGGCCACGCCCTGCCGACCAGGCCGACCGTGCCGGAGCGCCTCGACGCGCCGACCACCGCGCTCCAGGCGCCGGACGGCCGGGTGTCGTACTTCTACGTCAACGGCGAGGGCGGCCTGAGCATGGCCGTGCAGCGCTACGCGGGCGACTACATCCTGCTGGACTACAGCACGTTCACCGGGCACTTCGACTTCACCGGGCAGCCGGGCGCGGGCCTGCGCCAGGACGGCCGGTTCGAGACCCTCGCCAACAGCCACGACGACGGCGAGTACCGGGGCAGGGTGCAGCAGGTGAAGAACGGCGTGTGGGGCTCGACCCCCGTCACCGCCGAGCGGGGCTGGCTGCTGAGCGACCCGGTCGTCGTCACCGAGGCGGACGGCGCGCTGAGCCAGTTCGCGGTCGACGAGGCCGGCGCGCTGTGGCGGCGCGCCCAGATCGCGCCCAACGGCGTCTACGCCGCCTGGCGCAAGCTCGCCGGGAGCGGCCTGAGCACCGACTTCACCGTGCTGCGCAACGGGTCCGCGGTCGACGTGGTGGCGCGCTTCACCGACGGCACCGCGCGGGCGACCCGCGTCACGGCGGGCTCGGCGGGCGCGTGGCGCACCGTCGGCGCCGGCGTGACCGGCCGACCCGCCGCCGTCGCGCACGGCAACGGCGACCTCCAGGTGTTCGCCCGCCGCACCGACGGCCTGGTCCACACCCAGCGCGAGAGCGGCGGCGCGTTCCCCGGCACGTGGTCCGCCGTCGGCAGCCTGGCCACCGCCGGCTCACCGGCGGCCGTGCTCAAGGGCAACGGCCTGATGGCGCTGGCCGCGCGCGGGGTCGACGGGTTCGTGCACCAGGTCGACCAGGAGGCGCCGGCCGCCGGGTTCGGCGCCTGGGTCATCCGCTACCACCAGGACACCGCGACCGACCCGACCGGCCTGGTGCTGGCCGACGGCACGCCGATCTTCACCTGGCGCACGCCCGGTGGCCTCGTGGCGACCTCCTACGTCCAGGCGGTGTCCGGCGCGCAGCGCTCGGCCACCACCCACGCCGGCGCGACCGCGGTGCCGCGGTGAACCGCGCCCTGGCGGTGCTCGCCACCGCGTCACTCGTGGCGACCGCGCTCGTGCCCCTGACCACCACCGCCGCCGGCGCGGCGGAAACCCTCCAGTGCAGCACCAGCGTGCCGCTGCACGTGCGCAAGCCCGACACCAGCCTGACGCTCTACCAGCACGACGAGCCCGAGAACGGGAACCCGAGCTGGCAGACCCAGTTCAGCCACGGGTTCGCCTGGGACGGCATCACCCTCGGCGGCCCGGACGGCGTCGTCTACGAACTGGCGCCCGACGGCACGCTCAGCCGGTTCCGCTGGCTGGGCTCCGGCTGGGAGCACGGCGGCGTCTCGGAGACCGTGCGCACCGGCTGGACGGGCTGGACGCGCGACACGCTCGTGGTCGACGCCAAGGGCGACTTCTACGGCATCTCCCCGAACGACGGCAACCTGCACCGGTACCGCCACACCGAGGTCAACGGGACCTGGACGACGGTCGACCACACCGTGGCGGTCGGCTGGGCGGGCCGGTACGACATGCTCTGGGCCTCGGGCGAGGGCGTGCTGTTCGCCCGCACCCGCGCAGGCGCGCTGCACCAGTACACCTACCACGCCGAGAGCAGGCGGCTGCTGGTCGACGGCCTCCAGGTCGGTGACGCCGGGTGGGGCCAGTTCACCGACGTCGCCTCGGTCGGCGGCGGCGTGTTCTACGCCCTCAACGGCGGCACGCAGCAGCTCAAGTGGTACCGCTACACGGGCGGCGGCACGTGGGCGCCCGCGTCGGGCAGCGTCATCGGCAACGGCGGCTGGCGCGCCGACTGGCAGGTAGAGGGGCAGTCCGACGCCTGCCGGATCGTCGGGGCCGTCGTGCCGCAGCGCCCGGCGGTGCCGCAGCGCTTCGACGCGCCGCCCACGCCCGTGCAGGGGACGGACGGCCTGGTGACGTACTTCTACGTCAACGCCGCCGGCGGCCTCACCGCCGCGAAGCAGCGCAACCCGGGCGACTACTCGATCCTCGACTACGCCACGTTGACCGGGTACCACCGGTACACCGGCCGGCCGGGCGCGGGCGTGCGCGCCGACGGGCGGCTGGAGGCGCTGGCCAACAGCTCCGACGACGCGGGGCTGCGCGGCAAGGTGCAGCAGGTGAGGAACGGCGTGTGGGGCGACGAGGTGGCCACCCACGAGGGGTGGATGGCGGGCGACCCCGCGATGGCCACCGAGGCGTCCGGCACGCTCGCCGTGCTCGCGGCCGACGGCGAGGGCGGGCTGTGGCAGCGCCGCCAGGTCGCGGCCGGCGGCGGGTACGAGGCGTGGCGGCGGATCGCGAGCGGCGGCGTCACCACCGACTTCACCGTGCTGCGCAACGGGACCGCGCTCGACGTCGTGGCCCGGTTCACCGACGGCTCCGTGCGCGTGCTGCGCTTGGTCGACGGGGTGCCCGGGACGTGGCGGGCGGTCGGCGCGGGCGCCACCTCACGACCCGCGGCCGTCGCCCACCCCAACGGCGACCTCCAGGTGTTCGTGCGTGGTGCGAACGGGCACGTGCTCGGCCAGCGCGAGAGCGGCGGCGCGTTCGGCGGCACGTGGCAGCAGGTGGGCGACCTCGTCGTGCCCGGTCCGCCGGCCGCCGTCGTGACCGGCGCCGGCCTGGTGGAACTGGCCGTGCGGGACGACGGCGGTTTCGTGCAGCAGGCGGGCCAACTGGCCCCGGCGGCCGGTTTCGGGGCCTGGGTCGTGCGCTACCACCAGGACACCGAGAGCGACCCGGCCGGGCTGGTGCTGACCGACGGGCAGCCGATCTTCACCTGGCGCACCCCGTCCGGCCAGATCGCCACCTCCTACCTGGTCACCGGCACGGCGAACACCCGGAGCGCCGCGGGGGCGACGGCCGAGCGGTGACCCTGCGGCGGTGGTGGGCGGGTCGGACTTCGGACCACCCCCGCTCGCGCGGGGAGCACTCGGTGCGACGTAGCG
>NZ_JBHWIE010000222.1:0-1206 GCF_042732085.1 Actinosynnema sp. NPDC059797 | reverse complement strand
GGCGCCCCGCAACGCCCGGTCGCGCGGGGGGGCGGAGTGCTGGGCGTCCACGGCGGGGGGGGGGGGGGGGTCGCCGCCCCCCCGGGCACCGCCCGACGGGATCGAACTCGGCCCGATTCCGCAGACCATCCCCGCTCGCGCGGGGAGCACTCCGAACTCGCCGTGTGGTTGTACAGCCACACCGGACCACCCCCGCTCGCACGGGGAGCACGCGGGGACGTGTGGCGCAGCACCTGCGGCCGGGGACCACCCCCGCTCGCGCGGGGAGCACCCAGTACCCGCTGGTCGACCGGTGGATCGTCGGCGGACCACCCCCGCTCGCGCGGGGAGCACCCGGACGGCGCGGTGTTGGCCGGGCCGGACTTCGGACCACCCCCGCTCGCGCGGGGAGCACTCGGTGCGACGTAGCGTGGATCAGGACACCCCGCGGACCACCCCCGCTCGCGCGGGGAGCACTAGGCGACGACGGCGAGCGCGTCGAGTACGGGGGGACCACCCCCGCTCGCGCGGGGAGCACGCGGCGACGACGAAGGAGCAGGCCGGGTTCGTCGGACCACCCCCGCTCGCGCGGGGAGCACGAGATGGCGGGGGGGGGCGTTCTGTGCGGAAGTCGGGACCACCCCCGCTCGCGCGGGGAGCACGGCGGACGACAATTACCAGGGCGCCCACGACCATGGACCACCCCCGCTCGCGCGGGGAGCACTCATGCTCGTGCTCCAGAACACGCCGCCGGCCGCGGGACCACCCCCGCTCGCGCGGGGAGCACCGCCGCGCTGGGCTGGGGCCGCTACATCCCCGGGGACCACCCCCGCTCGCGCGGGGAGCACCGGCACCCTGCTCGCCACGATCAGCCTCGCCGCGGACCACCCCCGCTCGCGCGGGGAGCACACGGTCGCGTGGGCGGGCATCCGCTGTCGCACCGGACCACCCCCACTCGCGCGGGGAGCACAACTCGTCCGCGATCCAGCGCATCGTCTCGGGACCACCCCCGCTCGCGCGGGGAGCACGGCGTCAAGCTGCCCGCGACCGATGACCCGGACGGACCACCCCCGCTCGCGCGGGGAGCACACTTCTTGACCAGGGACTTTACAGGGTGGAGCCTGTGTTTTTATTCGGTTCGTTCCGGTTTCGTATATCGGTGACCGTGAGGTGTCTTCGAAAGGCGAGACGCTGATCATGTACAGCGTGGCCGAGGATGGTCTGTCG
>NZ_JBHWIE010000221.1:0-12522 GCF_042732085.1 Actinosynnema sp. NPDC059797 | reverse complement strand
GGGCTGGCCAACGGTGCCACCGGGTGTGGGACTCCGGTCGCCGCCGGTCGTGGGGTGGTGGCTGGAACGCGTCCGCCCCCCAGGACCGGTCGTGCGGTCGCGGCGGGCGGACCGGTCAGCGGAAGGGACGGCCGAGGAGCCGGCCGGGGAACTCAGTCGAACAGCGGCTGCCAGCGGCCGTCGAAGCCGCCGTTGGCGGCCAGGTGCCAGCCGGGCGGCAGCCACGTGCCGACCTCGCGGGTCCGGGCGTCGTCGATGCCGCCGGAGTGCACGAAGTACTCGTGCTGCCGCCAGTACGCGCCGTGCGAGGCCGGGTCGCCGCTCACCGCGCCGCGCGTGCGGCCCAGGCTGTCCACGCCGGTGCCCGCGAACCCGCCGAAGTCGTCGCTGCCCGACGGCGTGTCCTCGTCCAGCTCGGCGGAGTACGCGCCGAAGAACCACGCCTTCGACAGGTAGCCCTCGCGGCCGTCGGTGAGGTCGGACGCGGCGTTGTCGCGCGACGCGGTGTGGAACCGCTGACGACCGGCCCCGATGCCCGACGAGGGCGTCTCGAACAGCACGTCCACGACGTCGGTGTCCAGCCAGTGCCGCCGCCAGTCGCCCTGCGACCAGTGCGTCGGCACGATGTCGGCGAGGTCCTGCAACTCGTAGGTCAGCCGCTTGACCTGCGCCCACCGCACCCTGGTGCCGTTGTCGACCCGGCCGGCCTGGGCCGAGGCGTTGGCGTCGGTCAGCGGCACCGCCCCGAGCGCGCCCACCGCGCCCGCCGACCCCCCGGGCACGAACGCGTAGTGCACGTTGCGCTCGTCGTCCGCGCCGGAGATGCCGACCTCCGCGTTCCCGGTGGCCAACCGGCCCGCGATGTCCGACCACGGGTCGGTGACGTAGCGCAGCTCGTGCCCGTGCGGCCCGATGTCCGGCAGGTCGAAGTCGCTCTCGTCGGCCTGCCACAGCAGCAGGTGGCGGCCGGTGGGGGTGTCCAGGAACCGCACGTCCGGGTCGGTGGACCGGCGCATGACGTGGTCCTTGTGGTGGGTGACGGTGGCGTTGGCGAAGTGCTCGCCCCCGGTGCCCGGGGTGCCGGTCACGCCGCGCACCACGATCTCGACGCGCTCCCAGTCGTGGATCTCGCTGCCGTCCTTGTCGGCGGCGTTGTAGACGTGGTACAGCAGCACGAGGGACTTGGAGCCGCCCTCGGTGAACTCCAGCAGCGCGGTGTAGAGCGTGGGCCGGACCTGCCAGCCGGGGCGCTCGCCCGCCAGGTACCGGTCCACGTCCAGCCAGTTGGCGCGGTTGGTGGCGTAGTCGCCGTCGCGGTCGAAGTCGAAGTTGGTCAGCCAGTCGCGGCCCTGCTTGCCGTCGTTCTCGTCGCCGCGCTTGAGGATGACCGGCGCGTAGTGCGAGAGGTAGGCCCGGCGCTGGGCGGTGGTGAGCGACCAGGCGGCCGCGGCCTGGTGGGGCGCCACCAGGAGCGTGGCCAGGACCGCCGTGATCAGGGTGAGCGCGCGGAGTCTCATGCGCCGATGGTGCCGCGCCCGCCCGCGCCCCGGCGCTCCTCGACCGCGCCGGGGCTTCGGGAACGCGCGCGGTGGGGCCCCGCCCAGCCGCCGCCAGGGGTGACGGGGCCCCGTTCGCGCACCGGCCGGGGTCCGCCCGCCGGTGGTCGGGGTGTTCTCGCCGGTCACGCGGTCAGGCGAGGGTCCACTTCTGGTTCGCCGCGCCCGTGCAGGTCCAGAGCTGGAGCCTGGTGCCGTCCGCGCTGGAGTTGCCGGTGACGTCGAGGCACTTGTTCGCCGCCGGGTTCACCAGGTCGCGGCCCGCCGTGTAGGTCCACTGCTGGTTCGGGGTGCCGCCGCACGACCACAGCTGGAGCTGCGCGCCGTCGCCGGTGCCCCGGTCCTTCACGTCCAGGCACTTGCCCAGCGCGCGGAGCGTGCCGTCGCCGGGGCGGGTCCACTGCTGGGCGGCGGTGCCGTTGCAGGTGTGCAGCTGCACGGCCGTGCCGTCGGCGCCGCTGCCGCCCGCGACGTCGACGCACTTGCCGGCCAGGCCGGTGATCGCGCCGCCGCCGGGCTGGCCCCCGCCCTGCGCGCCCTGCCAGGTGAACGTCGCCGAGGTGCGGGCGGGCAGGGTGTAGGTGAACGCCTGGTTGCCCCAGTTCACCCGGATCGACTGGGACGACGTGCCGCCGTTGTGGGCGATCAGCGCCTTGGAGCCGTCGGGGTTGCGGTAGGCCACGTTCTGCACGGCGCCGTTCGCGGTCGAGTCGATCCGGTGCGCGCCGGGCTTGACGAACTTGGTCAGGTGACCGGTCGTGTAGTACTCGATCGTGTAGTCGACCTGGCCGGCGCGCGGGCCGCCCTCCTGCACCGTGATCAGGCCGGTGCACGTGCCGCAGCCGCCGTTGTGCGGCCCCATGTCCTGGTTCAGCGCCAGGCTCCACTTGACCAGGCTGGAGCTCCAGTTGCGGGCGTAGTTGACGATGTCGGCCATGTCCTCGTTGTGCTGGTTCGAGATCCACGTGCCGCCGGAGTGCTCGGTGCTGAACTGCTTCACGTTCGGGTACTGGTCGTGCACCTGCGAACCCACGGCCGGGTCACCGAAGTAGCCGTGCCAGGCGATGCCGCCGAACAGCGGGTCGTTGCGCACGCCGGCGTCGTTGAGCACGCCCGAGCCGAAGTTGGCGTAGTCGCCGTAGTTCCAGTCGTGCACCAGCACCTTGGTGTTGATGCCCGCCGCGCGGAACGCCGGGTAGAGGTTGTTCTTGGTGAACTCGACCAGGCCCGCGGGGTTCCAGCTCATGCCGGGGTAGTTCATCGCGGTCGGGTTGTTCGCCTGGCAGCAGTTGGGCTCGTTCTGCACGGACACGTAGTCGACCGGGATGCCCGCCGCCTGGTAGCTCTGCACGTACTTGACGAAGTACTGGGCGTACATGGGGGCGTACTCCCACTTGAGCCAGCCCATCTGGTCCATGCGGCCGTTGTCCTTCATCCAGCCCGGCGCGCTCCACGGCACGCCCTTGACCCGCAGCTGCGGGTTGAGCTGCTTGGCCTGCTGCGTCAGCAGCCGCACGTTCGCGTCGTAGCCGTTGGCGCCCCAGTCGTTGAGGTCGCAGCACGTGTCGTCCAGAGACACGTGGCCCGGCCGGGACAGGTCGGACGCCCCGATCGGGTTGCGCACGAACGACAGGCCGATGCCGTCGACCGGGTGGAACAGCCTGCGCATCACCGCGTCCCGGGTGGCCGCGGAGACCGGCCCGCCGCGCAGCAGGTGCGCGGTGGTGTCGGTGATCGACGCGCCGCCGCCCTCGAACTGCTGGTAGCGGGTGTTCTCGTTGACGGTGATGGTGTGGGTGGCGCCGCCGGCGCTGCCGCTGAAGGCGATGGACGGCTGCTGCGCCAAGCCCCGGGTGACCACCCGGCCGCCGCTGTCGGAGGTGGTGGTCAGGTAGATGTTGACCGACTCGCCCGCGGCGACCGCGGCGGGCGAGGGGGCGGCGGCCACGGCGGCGGCCGCGGTCAGGGCGGCTATCGCGGCGCTGGTGAAAGCCCGATGGCGGGTAGAGGGCACCTCGGACTCCTTTCACGACGGTGTGGGCAGGGTTCCGCTGGCCTGTAACAAATGAAACTTTTGTGGAACGTGTCCGCACGTGAAAGGAAACAATGGGCCGATACCCGTGTCAAGGGCGCGATCCCAGCCCGGTAAATACCGTGAAACGCCGTTGGCTCAGGAGTTCCGCGCGGGTCCCGTGGAGGCCCTGACCACCAGTTCCGTGGCCAGTTCGACGTGCAACGCCTCCAGCTCGTGCCGGTCCAGCAGGCGCACCAGCAGCGTCACGGCCATCCGGCCCATCTCCTGCAACGGCTGCCGCACGGTGGTCAGCTCCGGCGCCGAGGCCCGGCTCAGGTCCAGGTCGTCGAAACCCGCGACCGACACGTCGCCGGGCACCGACAGGCCGCGTTCCCGGGCCGCCCGCAACGCGCCCACGGCCATCTTGTCGTTGAACGCCACCAGCGCGGTCGGCCGCTCGGACAGGTCCAGCAGCTCGCCGGCGGCCCGGTGGCCGTGCCCGTCGGTCGGCTCGTCCACGTGCCGCAGCAGCTCCGGCGACGGCAGCACGCCCACGTCCGACAGCGCCGCCGCGTACCCGGCGAGCCTGCCGTCGCTGGCCTGCCAGTCCCGGGGGCCGCCGATGACGCCGATCCGCCGGTGGCCCAGCTCCACCAGGTGCGCCATCAGCCGCCGCGCGCCCGCGAAGTGCGCCGCGGACACCGACGCCACGTCGCGCGGCAGCTCGGTGCGCGGGTCCACCACCACGAACGGGAACCGCCGGTCCCGCAGCCGCACCAGCTCCTCGGCCGGCTCCGGCGGCAGGATCAGCACCGCGCCGCCCACGTCGGACCGGCCCGCCAGGTCCGGCAGCACCCGCCTGCGCTGCGCCGACGTGCCCGCGTCCAGCACCACCTGGTGGCCGTGCAGGGCCAGGGTCTCGGCCACCGAGGACACGATCAGTCCGAAGTAGTCGGTGAGCAGGTACGGGCAGCGCACGTAGATTGAGCCGGTCGGCTTGGCGCCGCGCGGCCTCGGCGCCCGCGCGCCCAGCTCGTCCACCGCCTTGAGGACCAGCTCGCGGGTGTGCTGGGCGACGTTCGCCTGGCCGTTGAGGACCCGGGAGACGGTGGCGATCGACAGCCCCGTCGCCCGCGCCACGTCCCGCACCGTCGCCCTGCTCATGCGCACCCCCGTTTTCCAGGATTGTTTCACGATGTTACAGCCGTCGGGTTCGGACTCGGCGCTTCGGTTCCACGGGGTGCGAAACACGTGCGCGGGAGCGCGAATTTCGGCAGGCTGTGCCAATGACCACCTCCGAGGCACCCGCGCGGATCGCCGTCACCGGGCTCGCCGTCATGGGCAGCAACCTGGCGCGCAACCTCGCCCGGCACGGCTACCGCGTCGCCGTGCACAACCGCAGCCACGCCCGCACCAAAGCGCTGATCGAGGAGCACGGCCACGAGGGCGACTTCGTCCCCGCCGAGACGCTGGAGCAGCTCGTCGCGAGCCTCCAGACCCCGCGCCAGATCATCATCATGGTCAAGGCGGGCGGCCCGACCGACGCCGTCATCGACGAGCTGGTCCCCCTGCTGGAGCCCGGCGACATGGTGATCGACGGCGGCAACGCCCACTACGCCGACACCCGCCGCCGCGAGGCCGCGCTCAGGGACGCCGGGCTGCACTTCGTCGGCGCCGGCATCTCCGGCGGCGAGGAGGGCGCGCTCAACGGCCCGTCGATCATGCCCGGCGGGTCGCCGGAGTCCTACCGGCACCTCGGGCCCGTGCTGGAGGACATCGCGGCGGAGGTGGACGGCGTGCCGTGCTGCGTCCACGTCGGACCGGACGGCGCCGGGCACTTCGTGAAGATGGTGCACAACGGCATCGAGTACGCCGACATGCAGCTCATCGCCGAGTCCTACGACCTGCTGCGCCGCGTCGGCGGCATGACGCCCACCGAGATCGCCGAGGTCTTCCGCGGCTGGAACAGCGGCGACCTGGAGTCCTACCTGGTGGAGATCACCGCCGAGGTGCTGGGCCACTTCGACCCCGAGACCGGCGTGCCGCTGGTCGACGTGATCGCCGACGAGGCCGAGCAGAAGGGCACCGGCCGCTGGACCGTGCAGGAGGCGCTGGAGCTGGGCGTGCCGGTGACCGGCATCGCCGAGGCCGTGTTCGCCCGCTCGCTGTCCGGCCGGGTGGCGCAGCGCGAGGCCGCCCGCGGCGCGTTCGGCGCCTCCGAGGTGTTCGCCTCCGACCGGCTCGCCGGCGGGCTCGTCGAGGACGTGCGGCAGGCGCTCTACGCGTCCAAGGTCGTGGCGTACGCGCAGGGCTTCGACCAGATGCGCGCGGCGAGCGCCGAGTACGGCTGGGACCTGGACCTGGGCGCGATGGCGACCATCTGGCGCGGTGGCTGCATCATCCGCGCCCGGTTCCTCGACCGGATCCGCGAGGCCTACGACAAGGACCCGGAGCTGGCCTCCCTGCTGGTGGACGACTACTTCCGGGACGCGGTGAAGTCGGCCGAGCAGGCGTGGCGGCGGGTCGTCGTCGGCGCGGTCGAGGCCGGCGTGCCCGCGCCCGGCTTCGTGTCCGCGCTGGCCTACTACGACGCCCTGCGCTCCGAGCGGCTGCCCGCCTCCCTGGTGCAGGGCCTGCGCGACTTCTTCGGCGCGCACACCTACCGGCGCACCGACCGCGAGGGCAGCTTCCACACCCTCTGGTCGGGTGACAGGTCTCAGGTGGACGCCTGAGCCGACCCGTTCGACCATGGCCGGGTGCGTGACCGCTTCCGGCGCAACCCCGTCACGGCCGGCTACCTGCTGGCCGTGGCGGGGCTCGCCCTGCTGATGCGATTCGTGTTCGCCGACGGTGCGACGGCGCAGGTGTACGAGTCGTTCAGCACCAACTCCGGCAACCTCTCCGACCACCCGCTGAGCGCCCTGCTGGGCAGCGCGTTCGTGCTCGACCCCGACGACGGCCCGGTGTTCACCGCGCTGGCGCTCGCGACCGTGGCGCTGTGCCTGGGCCGCGTCGAGCGCGAGACCGGCCCGTGGCGGGCGGCGGCGGTGGTCCTGGCGGGCCACGTCGGCGCGACCCTGGCGACCGCGGCCGTCATCTCTTCGGGTGTTTATCCGACCGACCTGACCGACGTCGTGGACGTCGGGGTCGGCTACGCGGCCTTCACGGCGGCGGGCGCGGCGACCGCGCTCGCGCCGCCGGCGCTGCGCCCGCCCCTGCTCGCGCCGGTGGTGGCGTACCCGCTGATCACCGCCCCGTGGCCGGGCTCCTCGTGGCTCGGCGCGGTGCCCGAGTTCGAGGCCGTCGGGTACGTCGCGGCGGCGCTCCTCGGCGCGGCGGGCGGCGCGCTCGCCCTGCGCCGGGCCGCCGCGCCCGCGTTCCGCTGACCCCCTCTGAGCAGGCCCGTCACCAGCCGTGACGGCGACGCGTTGATCAACACGTCCGGGTGGTGCCGCTGTCGGATCGGCCACACCGTCGTCATGATGGTGTCGACGCTGACCTTCAGCGACGCGGCTGTGCCGACACGCCCACTGTGCCGACACGGAGGTGCCACCGTGGCGACCACCCACCACCGCGCCGGGGCCGAGCGCCGACTCGTCACCCTCCGGCCGCGCCCCCCGCTGCCCTTAGCCGCGCGCTGAGACCGCCGCCCCGGCCCGCGCGCCGGGGCCCGCGACACCTCGGCACCACCGCCTCGGGCCACGGCCTCGGGCACCACCTCCGGCCACCCCGCCGCCACCGCCCACCGCCGTCAGCGCCCACCACCCCGGCCACCACCGCCGTCGGCCACCACCGCCCCCGGCCACCGGACCGGTGTCCCCACCGCGACCGAGGCGTCCCCAGCACAACCGGCGCACCGCCAACAACCGGCGCACCAGCACAACCGGCGCACCACCACGACCGGTGTCCCCACCACAACCGGTGTCCCCACCACAACCGGTGTCCCCACCGCGACCGGCGCACCACCACGGCCGGCGCACCCACCGCGACCCGCGCACCACCGCGCGGGGCGATCCCTCGCTGCTCGGAAGGACCGTGCGATGAACCGTCCACGCCCCACCAAGTCCCACGCCGGCGAGCACACCACGGCGGGCCCACCGGGAGGGCTCGCCGGCGTGCTCCGCCACGACCTGCCCGCCTCGGTGGTGGTGTTCCTGGTCGCCGTGCCGCTGTCGATGGGCATCGCCGCCGCCACCGGCGCGCCGCTGGTGACTGGCCTGGTCTCCGCGGTCGTCGGCGGCCTGGTCGCGGGCGTGCTCACCGGCGCGCCGCTGGCGGTCAGCGGGCCGTCAACGGGCATGGTGGTGATCACCGCGGGCATCGTCGCGGAGCACGGCTGGGCCGCCACGGCCGCCATCACGCTCGCCGCCGGTGTCGTCCAGGTGGTGTTCGGCCTGGTCAGGATGGGTCGGTTGGCGCTGTCGCTGTCACCGGCCGTGGTGCACGGGATGCTCGCCGGGCTCGGCTTGAGCATCGCCGTCGGCCAGCTCGCCGTCGTCCTCGGCGGCACGGCCGCCACGACCGTGCCCGACAACCTGGCTCGGGTGCTCACCACCGAGGTGAGCTGGGCCGCCGTGCTGGTCGGGGCGCTCACCGTCGCGGTGATGCTGCTGTGGCCGCGCCTGCCCCGGGCCGCGCTCGTGCCCGCGCCGCTGGTGGCCGTGCTCGCCGCGACGGTGCTGACCGGCGGGCTCGACGTGGCGCGCGTCGACCTGCCCGACGACCCGCTGTCCGGGCTGGTGCTGCCGCAACTGCCCGCCGGCGGCCTCGGCGGCGTGGCGTTCGCGGTGCTCACCGTGGCCGTGGTGGTCAGCGTGGAATCGCTGCTGTCGGCCGTCGCGATCGACAAGCTGCACGACGGGCCGCGCGCCGACCTCGACCGCGAGCTGGTCGCCCAGGGCGCGGCCAACGCGGTGGCGGGCGCGCTGGGCGGGCTGCCGGTGTCCGCGGCGATCGCGCGCAGCTCCGCCAACGTGGCGGCGGGCGCGCGGACCAGGGCGTCCGCGGTGCTGCACGGCCTGTGGATCACGGTGTTCGTGCTGGCGCTCGGCGCGCTGCTGGAGCTGATCCCGCTGGCCGCGCTGGCGGGCGTGCTGCTGGTGATCGCGCTGCGGCTGGTGGACGTGCGGAGGATGCGGGCGCTGTGGCGGCACGGCGAGTTCAGCGCGTACGCGGTCACGGTGCTGGGCGTGGTGGCCTTCGGGCTGGTGGAGGGCGTGCTGCTGGGGGTCGCGGTGGCGGCGCTGCGGTCGCTGCACCGGCTGACCCGCACGTCGGTGCGCGTGGAGGCCGAGCCGGACGGCTACCGGGTGGTGGTCCGGGGCTCGCTGGTGTTCCTCGGCGCGGGCCGGCTGGTGCGCGGGCTGCGGTCCGTGCCGCTGGGGCAGCGGGTGGTGCTGGAGCTGCACATCGACTTCCTCGACCACGGCGCGTACGAGGCGATCGACGAGTGGCGCACCGGCTACGAGCGGCTGGGCGGGCAGGTCGAGGTGGACGAGGTGCACGACACGTGGTTCAGCAAGGCCACGCGCGGCATCCCGGCGTTGCGCAAGACCCCGCTGTCGCCGCCGCCGAGGTGGTTCGCGCCGTGGTCGCACTGGCAGCGGCAGCGCGCGGTGACCGTGCCGCGGCAGCGCGAGGACGCCGACCCGATGATCCGCGGGATGCACGAGTTCGAGCGGACCACGGCGCCGCTGGTGCGGCCGTTCCTGGCGGAGCTGGCCGCGCGGGGCCAGCGGCCGCGGCAGCTGTTCATCACGTGCTCGGACTCCCGGGTGGTGCCGAACCTGATCACCACCAGCGGTCCGGGCGACCTGTTCTGCGTGCGCAACCTCGGCAACCTGGTGCCGCTGGGCGGCGACCACTCGGTGGGCGCGGCGATCGAGTACGCGGTGGAGGTGCTGGCGGTCGAGACCGTCGCGGTGTGCGGCCACTCGGACTGCGGGGCGATGAAGGCCCTGGTCAACGGTTCGGCCCGGCCGGGCTCGCAGCTGCACGAGTGGCTGCGCGCCGCCGAGCCGAGCCTGATCCGCTTCCACGCGGCCGAGTCGGACCTGCCCGCGCTCGAACACCTGGCCGTCGCCAACATCGCCCAGCAGCTGGACAACCTGATGACCTACCCCAGCGTGCGCGAGGCCGTCGCCGCGGGCGCGCTGCGCCTGGTGGGCATGTACTTCGACATCTCCGAGGCCCGCGTCTACCTGGTGGACCCAACCCGAGCCGCCCTGCGCCCAGTCCACACCTAACCGCGTGTCCTCCACTCAGGCATCGCGTGTCCTCCGCTCCGGCACCGCGTGTCGTCCACTCGGGCCGGGCGGGTCGCGCGCCGGGGGAGCGGGAACGTGCGGTTCGTGGTGTCTGAGTGGAGGACTCGCGATGTCCGAGTGGAGGACACGCGCGGGGTCAGCTGACTCGGCGCAGGTGTTTGCGGCTGCCGGAGGGGTCGTCGTCGAAGACGGTCAGGCAGAGCTGGGTGGTCAGGTAGGCGCGGCACGGGGACGGGAGGCGGCGGCGCCACCAGTGGGTGCGGCAGGTGGGGCAGCGGCCGTGCTCGTCGGGGGTGTGCTCGTCGAGGAGGGCCCTGACGGCGGCCACCACGCGCGGCAACTCGCTGCGGGCCAGGTCGGCCGCCGTCTCGTCGTCGCCGGTCGACGCCAGGTGGACCAGCGTGGCCAGGTGTTCGCGCAGGGACTTGTCGAGGTGGCTGAAGACCGTGCCGGACACCTTCAGCGCTCCTTCCGGGGGTGGGGTGCTCCAGAAGCCTGCTGGCGGCCACCAGCCGTCTGCAAGTTGCGCTACACGAATGGATGACGACTCTTTGCTCCATCTGCGCACCGGCACAAACTGAGGGCCGGTCAACGTCCCACGAGGAGGTGCGGATGCCACGGGGGAGCAGCCCGACGCTGCGCAAACGCCGGTTGGTGAGCGAGCTGCGCAGGCTGCGCGAGGCGGCCGAGCTGACCATCGAGGAGGTGGGCGAGCGCCTGGAGTGCTCCGCGTCCAAGATCAGCCGCATCGAGACCGGCCGGGTCGGCGTCACCCCGCGCGACGTCCGCGACATGCTCGCCGCCTACGGCGCGGACCCCGACACCCGCGACGAGCTGGTGCAGCTGGCCCGCGAGGCCCGCCGCCGGGCGTGGTGGGACGAGTTCGGCGACATCGCGCCCGGCCGCTACGTCGGGTTCGAGGCCGACGCCGAGTCCGTGCGCACCTACCAGGGCCTGATGGTCCCCGGCCTGCTCCAGGGCGAGGCCTACACGAGGGCGCTGATCCGGGACGTCCTGCCGGACGCCGCGCCCGCCGAGGTCGACCGCCGCGTCAAGCTGCGCAAGGCCCGCCAGGCCCTGCTCACCGAGGACGACCCGCTGCGCCTGGACGTCGTGGTGGACGAGGCGGCGCTGCGCCGGGTGGTCGGCGGCCGCGAGGTGATGGCCGAACAGGTGCGGCGTTTGAACGAGGTCGGCGGCCTGCCGAACGTCACCCTCCGGGTTGCTCCTTTCGCCGCCGGCGGCCACGCCGCGATGGACGGCCCGTTCGTGATCCTCACGTTCCCGGGGAAACTCGACCCGGACGTGGTATACATCGAAAGCTCACGGAGTGACGTCTATTTGGAACAGGCCGCCGACGTCGCCAGGTATTCCAACATGTTCGCGCGGCTCTGCGCCGAATCGCTCGACCCGGCGGCGTCGGCCGCCTTCATCGAGCAGGTGGCGTGCGAGCTCACCTGAACCAGGAGTGAACTGCCATGCAGCGAGAGTGGCGGAAGAGCAGCCGGTCGTCCGCGGGCGGGCCGGAGTGCGTGGAAATCACGCTCGGCACGGCCGGCGCGGGCGTGCGCGATTCCAAGAACCGGGCCGGTGACGAGCTGGGCTTCGGTTTCGCGCAGTGGTCCCGATTCGTATCGACCGCGAAAAGCGGCGTATTCGACCTGAGCTGAACCACAAGCCGGACGAAGGGCTCGGCGGCACGACGCCGGGCGGGGTCGGGGGCGCGCCCTGGGGGTGCGCCCCTGACTTCTGTCCAGGACCCGTACGACTGAGGTCTGGCGCGCGGTCCGACCGTGGTCCGATGCGCCCGGTCCGCCCGATCGGGTGGACTCTCCCCTGGAACGAGTGACGCGGGTGTGGTCCGGACCGGTTGATCCGCCGGAACGCGACGGCCCTAACCTGCGCGACGACCGCCGTCGAGCGGCGTGGACCGCAGCGGACTCCCGGGGGGACGAGAACCATGGCCTTGCTGACCGATGCCCTGGAGGGGTTGGCCGGTCTGCCCCAACCCGCCGTGCTGGCGGTGACGGGCGCGTTGACGCTGGCCGAGTGCACGCTCGGCGTGGGCTTCATCGCGCCGGGCGAGGGCGCGCTGCTGCTGGCCTCCACCACGGCGACCACCGTGCCCAGGTTCCTGGTCATGTGGCTGGTGGTGTCGGTGTGCGCCGTGGCCGGCGACAACATCGGCTACTTCCTCGGCCGCCGCTACGGCGACCGGCTGCGCGACAGCGGGTTGGTGCGCAAGCTCGGGCAGGAGCACTGGGACCGGGCGGGCGAGCTGCTGCGCCGCCGGGGCGCGTGGGCGGTGTTCGTGGCCAGGTTCATGCCGGTGGTGCGGACCCTGGTGCCGGCCAGCGCGGGCGCGTGCAAGCTGGAGTACCGGCGGTTCCTGCCCGCCTCGATCGCGGGCGCGGTGAGCTGGTCGGCGCTGCACATCGCCATCGGCTCGGCCGCCGGCGCCTCGGCGAAGTACATCGAGTCGGTGTTCAGCGGGGTGATGTGGGTCCTGCTCGGCCTCGCGGTGGTGGTCGGCGGGGTGGTGGCGCTGCGCAAGCGCCGCAAGGCCGCGTCGGGGGGACGGGTGCAGGAGGCGCGGGAGCTGGAAGAGGTCGCCTGAGCGAGGGGGCCGTCGCCCGAGGGCGGCGGCGCGACGCGAAGGGGCCGTGGTCGGGGGTTCGGTCCCGAC
>NZ_JBHWIE010000220.1:0-12557 GCF_042732085.1 Actinosynnema sp. NPDC059797 | reverse complement strand
GGCCAACCCGCGCGACTTCGAGCCGGAGCTGGCGGGCGCGCTCGCCGAGCTGGCCGCGGCGCACCGGGACCGCCCCGCGGAGGCCGTGGCGGCGGCGGACGAGGTCGTGCTGCTGCGCCGCCGGTCGGCCCGCGGCGGCGACCCGGACGCCGTCGTGCGGCTGGCCGCGGCCCTCGGCGCGCAGGTCGACGTGCTGGAACGCGGCGGCGCGGGCGCGCTGGAGCGGCTCGTGGTGGCGGAGGAGGCCGTGGAGCTGCTGCGCCCGCGGGCCGCCCGCCACCCGGTCGCGTTCACGGCGGCGCGGGCGAGGGTCGCCGGGCTGCTGCGGCGGGCCGGCCGCGAGCACGAGGCGCGGCGGCTGGCGGAGGACGTGCTGGTCGCGGCCAGGGACCTGCCGCACCACGTGCTCGTCACGCAGGGCCCCGAACCGGCCCTCGCCCTGCGCGCGCTGGCCGACGGGCTGCCCGGGACCGACGAGCTGGCCGTGCGCCTGGTGGAGCGGTCCGCCGCGACCTGGCGCGACCTGCTGGGCCGCCACCGCGCCGCGGCCGTCGCGTTCCCGGAGGCGGTGCACCGGGTCGCGGTGCTGCGGCACGCCCAGGACCACCCGGACGCGGCGGAGGAGGCCCGGTGGGCGGTGCTGGCGTGGCAGCTGACCAGGGCGCCGGCCGAGCTGGCGGCCGAACCGCGCTACGCCGACGCGCTGCTGTTCCGCGTGCGCCTGTGCGTGGAGGGGAACACCGACCTCGACCGGGCGCTGCCGCTCGCGCGCCGCGCCGTGGAGGTGCTGCGCGCGGCGGGCGCGCCGCCGGAGGTGTGCCGGGACGCCGCCGCGGCGGTGGACGACGTGGTCCGGGCGCGCGCCGACCCGGAGGTGGCGCGCGCCCGGTCGCGGGCTAGCTCGTGGTGACCAGCGAGCGCAGGAAGAACGCCACGTTCGCGGGCCGCTCGGCCAGCCGCCGCATGAAGTAGCCGTACCACTCGTCGCCGTAGGGCACGTACACCCGCATCCGGTGGCCCTCGGCGGCGAGGCGGCGCTGCTCGTCGGGCCGGATGCCGTACAGCATCTGGAACTCGTAGCTGTCCTTGGACCGCCCGCTCGCCAGCTCGCCCGCGATGGCGATCAGCCGCGGGTCGTGCGAGGCGACCATGGGGTAGCCCGCGCCCTCCATCAGGACCTTCAGGCAGCGCACGTAGGACAGGTCCACCTCGGCCTTGTCCTGGAACGCCACCGACGGCGGCTCCTTGTAGGCGCCCTTGCACAGCCGCACGCGCGACCCGGCGCGCGCCAGGTCCCGGCAGTCCTGCTCGGTGCGCTTGAGGTACGCCTGGAGCACCGCGCCCACCCACGGGAAGTCCACGCGCAGCTCGCGCAGGATGCCGAGCGTGGAGTCCGTGGTGGTGTGGTCCTCCATGTCGAGGGTGACCGTGGTGCCGACCGCGCCCGCCGCCGCGCAGATGCGGCGGGCGTTGTCCAGGGCGATCTTCTCGCCGTCCTCGGGCAGGAACTGGCCCACCGCGGACAGCTTCACCGACACCTCGGCGCGCCCGGTGTGCCCGGCCAGCTCCAGCCGGCGCAGCAGGTCGAGGTACGCCTCGACGGTGGCGTCGGCCTGGGCCGCGTCCCGGGTGTCCTCGCCGAGGTGGTCGAGGGTGACGTACCGGCCGTCGGCCAGCAGTTCGCCGGTGGTGGCGACGGCCGCGTCGACGTCGTCGCCGGAGATGAAGCGCTTGACCACCGGGCGGGTCAGCGGTGTGCGTTCGACCAGCTCGCGGATCGCCCCGGAGCGGGAGGCGGCGAGCAGTGCGGAGCGGAGCATGGTCACCCCTGGTGCGGGTAGCGAACGGAGGTCGGAGGCACGAAGGTCTCCTTGATGGACCGGGGGCTCACCCACCGCAGCAGGTTGTGGATCGAGCCCGCCTTGTCGTTGGTGCCCGACGCCCGGCCGCCGCCGAACGGCTGCTGGCCGACGACCGCGCCGGTGGGCTTGTCGTTGACGTAGAAGTTGCCCGCGGCGAACCGCAGGTCCTCCTGCGCCTTCGCGATGGCGCGCCGGTCCTGGGCGATGACCGCGCCGGTCAGGCCGTAGGGCGCGGCGTTCTCCATCTGCTTGACCACGGTGTCGTAGTCGGCGTCGTCGAACACGTGCACCGCGAGGACCGGGCCGAAGTACTCGGTGGTGAACACCTCGTGGCCGGGGTCCTCGCCCAGCAGCACGGTGGGCCGCACGAAGAAGCCCTCGCCGTCGTCGGCCGTGCCGCCGGCCGCGATCTCCAGCTTGGGGTCGCGGCGCGCGGAGTCCAGCACGCCGGACAGCTTGTCGAACGACCGCCGGTCGATCACCGCGCCCATGAAGTTGCCGAAGTCGGTGACGTCGCCCATGGTCAGCGCCTCGACCTCGGCCAGGAAGTCGTCCTTGAGCCGGTTCCACACCGAGCGCGGCACGTAGGCGCGGGACGCCGCCGAGCACTTCTGGCCCTGGTACTCGAAGGCGCCGCGGACCAGCGCGGTGCGCAGCACGTCCACGTCGGCGGACGGGTGGGCCAGCACGAAGTCCTTGCCGCCGGTCTCGCCGACGATCCGGGGGTACGCGCGGTAGTTGGAGATGTTCGCGCCGACCTGGCCCCACAGGTGCTGGAACGTCCTGGTGGAGCCGGTGAAGTGGATGCCGGCGAGGTCCGGGTCGGCCAGCGCCACCTCGGACACGGCCAGGCCGTCGCCGGGCAGCAGGTTGATCACGCCCGGCGGCAGGCCCGCCTCCTCCAGCAGCCGCATGGTCAGGTGCGCGGCGAAGGACTGGGTGGGCGAGGGCTTCCACAGCACCACGTTGCCCATCAGGGCGGGCGCGGTCGGCAGGTTCGCGGCGATGGCGGTGAAGTTGAACGGCGTGATCGCGTAGACGAAGCCCTCCAGCGGGCGGTGGTCGGTGCGGTTCCACACGCCGGGGGAGGACTGCGGCTGCTCGGCCAGCAGCTGCCGTCCGAACGAGACGTTGAAGCGCCAGAAGTCGATCAGCTCGCACGCGGCGTCGATCTCGGCCTGCACGACGCTCTTGGACTGCCCGAGCATGGTGGCGGCGTTGAGCTTGGCGCGCCACGGCCCGGCCAGCAGGTCGGCGGCCTTGAGCAGGATCGCGGCCCGGTCGTCGAAGGACAGCGCGCGCCAGGCGGGCGCGGCCTCGCGGGCGGCCGCGATGGCGTCCCGGGTGTCCTGCTGGGTGGCGCCGCGAGCGGTGCCGAGGACGGCCCGGTGGTTGTGCGGCTGCACGACGTCGAACGGCTCACCGCCGCCGGCGCGCTGCTCGCCCCCGATGGTCAGGGTCAGTTCGACGGGCTCCTTGGCCAGCTCGGCCAGCTCCGCCTGCAGCCGCGCGCGTTCCGGGGTGCCGGGGGCGTAGCCGAGTACGGGCTCGTTGACCGGTGCGGGGACCGTGGTCACGGCATCCACAAGCTGCTCCTTCGCCACGTGATCGGGGTTGCCCCAACTGTGGTTGGGTTCCCCAAACGGTAAGACTTCCGACCCTGCGCGCTGTTGTCCTCACGTCTAGGCTTGGCCACCCGCCGTTGTACGAATGGACAAAAGGATGAGCCTGCGTCAGGTGCTGATCGCGCTCGGCGACCCGTTCGTCGAGGTGCAGGCCGCGCCGCACGGGTTGGACGCCGACGTGCTCGACGTCGTGATCCTCGACCCCGACGACGTGCCCGACATCCGGCCCGGCGACTTGGCGCTGGTGGTGGGCGCCCGTGGCCGGGCGGCGTTGCCGCTGGTCAAGGCCGCCGCGGCCGGGGGAGCGGTGGCCGTGGCGGTCAAGGCCGACGCGCCCGCCCCCGTGCTCAGGCAGGCCGCGGCGGACGCGGGCGTCGCCCTGCTCGCGGTCCGCCCCGAGGTGCGCTGGGAACACCTGGAGGCGCTGGCCAGGAGCGTGGTGGACAACGCGCGCCTGACCGCCGACGCGGGCGCGGGCGAGGCCGTCGGCGACCTGTTCGGCCTGGCCCAGACGATCGCCGCGCTGACCGGCGGCAGCGTCAGCATCGAGGACACCGCGAGCCGCGTGCTGGCCTACTCCCGCTCGTCCGACGAGGTCGACGAGCTGCGCCGGCTGTCCATCCTGGGCCGCCAGGGGCCCGAGCCGTACCTGAAGATGCTCCGCGAGTGGGGCGTCTACCAGCGGTTGCGCTCGGGCGAGGAGGTCGTCCGCATCGACGAGCACCCCGAGCTGGGCATCCGCCGCCGCCTCGCGGTCGGCGTCCACGCGGGCACGCGGCCGCTGGGCGCGATCTGGGTGCAGGAGGGCGCCGCGCCGCTGAACGAGCAGGCGGAACGCGCCCTGCTCGGCGCGGCCCGGGTGACCGCGCTGCACCTGGTGCAGCAGCGCGAGCCCGCGGTCGCGTTCCGCGAGAACCTGCTCGCCTCGCTGCTCGACGGCCGGACGGAGGCCGGCGCCATCGCCGAGCAGATCGGCGCGGACCCGGACCGGCCCGCCGCGGTCGTGGTGTTCGCGCTGCGCGGGCAGGAGCACGCCGACCGCACCGAGCACGAGCTGCGCCGCGCCGAGATGACCGGCCTGATCTCCGTGCACGCCGCCGCCTACCGGCGCACCGCCCTGGTCAGCCAGCGGTCCGGCCGGACCTACGCGCTGCTGCCCGACCTGCCGCCGAAGGCGCCGCTGCTCGCCCTCACCAAGGAGATCGTGGCCGCCGCCGGCAAGCACATGGGGTTGCGCGTGCAGGCCGCCGTCGGGTCCACGGTGCCGACCGTGGACGACGTGATGATCTCCCGAGAGGAGGCCGACCGGGTGCTCGACGCGATGGCGCGCGACCTCGACGCCGACGTGGCGACCCTGGCCGACGTGCGCTCCCGCGTGCTGGTCGGCGAGGTCCTGGCGCTGCTCGCGGGGCACCCCCGCATCCGCGACCCGAGGCTGTCCGCGCTGGACCCGGAGCTGGCCCGCTCCCTGCTGGCCTACCTCGACGAGTTCGGCGACGTGCGCACCGCGGCCGCGAAACTGCACGTCCACCCCAACACCCTGCGCTACCGGGTCAGGCGCGCGGCGGAGCTCGGCGGCTTCGACCTGGAGGACCCGCTCCTGCGATTGTTCGCGCAGCTGCAACTCAGGCTGACCTGAGCCGGACACCGGGAAACACGTACCCTCCGCTGGTGAGCACCCGCGGCAGCGACTTCGCTGAACTCTCCCGGTTGGTCAAGCAGCAGGGTCTGCTCGACCGACGCACCGGCTATTACGCCTGGTACTTCGCAGGGGCGGTGGGCGCCTTGCTGCTCACCGTCGTGGCCGTCCTGCTCATCGGTGACTCCTGGTGGCAGCTCGTGCCCGCGGCGTTGCTGGCCGTGGTCTACACGCAGATCGCCTTCCTCGGCCACGACGCGGGCCACCGGCAGGTCTTCGCCGAGCACCGCGCCAACCAGACCGCGGGCCTGCTGCTGGGCAACCTGCTCATCGGCGTCGGCTACGGCTGGTGGATGGGCAAGCACACCCGCCACCACGCCAACCCCAACCACGAGGACGACGACCCGGACGTGGACATCGCGGTGCTCGCGTTCAGCGCCCAGCAGGCGGAGCGCAAGCGCGGCTTCTTCCGGTTCGTGGTCAAGCACCAGGCGTGGCTGTTCTTCCCGCTGCTGCTGCTGGAGGGCTTCAGCCTGCACGTCATCAGCACCGCCGCCGCCGTGCGCCGCGAGGTCAAGGGCTGGCGGCTGGAGCTGGCGCTGCTGGCCGTCCACGTCGTCGGCTACCTGACCCTGGTGTTCTCGGTGATGTCGCCGGGCAAGGCCCTGGCGTTCATCGCGATCCACCAGGGCCTGTTCGGCGTCTACATGGGCATCTCCTTCGCGCCCAACCACAAGGGCATGCCGGTGCTCCAGGCGGGCCACCAGCTCGACTTCCTGCGCAAGCAGGTGCTCACCTCGCGCAACGTCACCGGCGGCCGGTTCACCGACTTCCTGCTCGGCGGCCTGAACTACCAGATCGAGCACCACCTGTTCCCGAGCATGCCGCGGCCGCACCTGCGCCACGCGCAGGCGCTGGTCCGCGACTTCTGCGACCGGCACTCGGTGTCCTACGCCGAGTGCGGCCTGTTCACCTCGTACGGGTACGTGCTGAAGCACCTGCACGAGGCGGGAGCTGAATTGCGCGGTGCAGGAAAGCTCGCTCCAGCAGCGTCCAGCTAGTCGTGACCGCCAGGTAGACCCCGGCGGCCAGCGGCAGCACGGCGGCGATCAGCACGGTGCCGAACGGCAGCAGCCGCAGCAGCCCCGCGAACGGCGGCTGCGGCGCGCCGCCGCGTGCCGCCACCGCCGCCTGCCAGCGGGAGGTCGCGAACGCGATCACCGCCAGCAGCGCGAACAGCCCGAGGAACACGGGCGTGTGGACCCACGTGCCGAACCAGTGCGCGCCCAGCGGCACGCCCAGCAGCGTGCCCTCCAGCAGCGGGTTCGGCGTGGTGACGAGCTGGTACATGACCATGAAGAACGGCGCCTGCGCCAACGCGGGCAGGCAGCCCGCCAGCAGCGAGGTGCCGTTCTCCCGGTACAGCTCCAGGGTCTTCTCCTGGAGCTTCACCCGGTCCTTGCCGTACTTCTCGGAGAGCTTGCGCAGCTCGGGGGCGAGGGCGGCGCGGGCCTTCTCGCCGCGCACGGCCGCCCGGCTGAGCGGGTGCAGCAGCAGCCGGACGGCCGCGGTGAACAGGACGATGGCCAGGGCGGGCGTGGCGATCCCGGCCAGGGCTGAGCCCAGGGCGTGGAACAAGGGAAAACTCCGTCTCAGAGCAGGAAAAAGAGGGACTCGGCGCTACAGGCCGAATCCCGGTGCCCTGGGACGGGGACGCCCGGCGGCGTCGGGGTCGCGCAGCCGCAGGAACGCGGCGCGCAGCGACTTCTCGCGGATCGACAGCGACCGAACCCACGCGGGCGCGGCCTGCACCACCGGCGCGGTGAGCAGCAGCACCACCAGCGCCACGGCCGCCACGGCGGCGACCACCTCGGTCGGCGAGTTCAGGATCGAGAGGGCGTAGAGGGCAGGCAGGAACAGCGCGATCAGCAGCCGCACCCGGTCCACGCCCTCACCCCCTTCAGCCCACTGTACCCACGAGCGCGGGCCTCGCGGGGTGGTCGTAGCGCACCGTCACGTCGGCGTGCGGCTCGTAGGAGGCGTACGCGGGCAGCGTCCACCGCCACTCGTCCGGCACCTGCCGCTCCAGCGCGCCCGGCGACAGCCACAGGTGCACGGCCAGCTCCGCGGGCAGCCACTTGTCCAGCAGCAGCGTGCCGTCGAGCAGCAGCACCCCGGCCGGGCCCAGCGCCACGTAGTCGGCGCGGTACGCCCGGTCCGCGGCCGCGTTCCACAGCCTCGGCAGCACCCGCCCCGAACCGCCGGGGTCCAGCGGCGCCAGCACCTCCCGCGTCAGCCCGCCCACGTCCAGCCACGAGTCGCGGAACGAGTCGGGGTCCTCGTGCCCGTGCTCCAGGCGCACGGACGCGGGCCGCAGGAAGTCGTCGGCGGACACGCGCAGCACCGGGCGCCCCACCGCGCGCAGCGGCTCGACCAGGCGGTCGGCCAGCTCGCCGGGCCTGGTCGGCAGCGCGCCGTCGACCAGCACCCTGGCCCACGTCGAGCGCGGCAGGGCGTCGACCCGCGCGACCAGCTCGTCCACCAGCTCCTGGGGTTTCACGGCAGCGGGTAGTCCTCCCATCCGGCGGGCAGCACCGGCGCGGGCCACGCCGGGTCGGGCTCCCACTCCGCCCACGCCGGGTCCCACCAGCGGGTGCCGGCGTCCAGCATGGCCACGACCTCCGCGCCGGTGGCGCGGATCGCCTCGGCCTGCCCGGCGGTGTACTTGCCGTCCGCGACCTGCTCCTCGAACTCGTCGCGGTCCAGCTCCTCCCAGCCGCCCCCGGCGGGCACCCAGTAGTCCAGCGCGTGGTCGAGCGTGTCGAACCCGAGCGGCGTGCGCCGGAACGGGTCCTGGAGGTTGAGGTACCAGCCCTTGAACCGGCCGTCGTCGGCCCAGTACAGGTCGACCGAGTACGCGTCGCCGGGCCGGTGCAGCTGGAGCTTGCCGACGCCGCGCCAGTGCGTCCGGCCCCGGAGCTGCCAGTGGTGGGGCCGGTCGTGCGGCGGGAACCCGAACCCGGTGCCCGGCGGCGTGAACACGACGAGCAGGTCCGGCCCGTCGGCCACGACCCGCGTCGGCGTGACCGACCACGGCCTGCCGTGCAGCACCTCGCGCCGCAACGCCACGTCACCAGGTTGGAAGAACCCCACGCCGGACAGCCTAGGCAAGCAGCGCGTCGAGCACGCCGCCGGTGATCGCCCCCACGTCGGCGCCGGGGTCCACCGCCCGGCGCAGGGCCAGGCCGGTGCCCAGCGCGCCCAGCGCCACGACGAGCGCGGGCGCGGGCAGCGCGGGCCGCACGCCCAGCCGGTCGCAGTGCCGGGCCAGCAGCTCGGCGAACCGCTCGTCGTGCCGGTGCTGGGCCTCCGCGACCGCCTCGGCGACGGCGGGCTGCCCGGCCACCGCCGCCAGCACCTCCGCGGTCGCCGCGCTCCACCGCGCCGCCTCCTCGTCCGGCGGGCCGGCCGGCGCCAGCGCCGCCAGCAGCTCCTCCCGTGACGACGCGCGCCCGAGGGCGTCGTCCAGCGCCCGCAGGTGCGCGTCGGCGCGGTCCGCCACGATCGCCAGCCACAGCCCTTCCTTGCCGCCGAAGTGCTTGTAGACCGCGCCCCTGGTGTAGCCGGCGCCCGCCGCGATCTCCTCCACCGTCGCCGGCAGGAAACCGCGCCGCAGGAACACCTCCCGGCCCGCCTCCAGCAGCCGCTCGTGGGTGAGCCGCTGCTGCTGCGCCCGCGTCAGCCGAGCCATCGGAAACACACCGTTTCTGGAAACACCGCGTTACTGTACCGTCGTGGCATGACCTTCTTCGCGCAGGTCGCGGTCCTCCTGGGGGTGCCGGCCGGCTTCGCGTGGTTCGCCGTCCGGGCCCGTCGGCTGGGCGGCGGCCACTCCTTCCTGGCCCCGTTCGAGGAGATCTGGGACCCCGGCGCCCACCGGACGCACGTCGAGGTCCAGGTGCGGGAGGAACGGCGCGCGCCGTCGCCCGGCCCGGAGCTCTAGGCGAGCGCCCGCCGCAACCGCCGCACCGCCACCTCGCGCCGCGGGTCGGTGTTCGGCAGCAGCCGCACCAACCGCTCCAGCACCGCCACGTCCTCGCTGACCAGCCCGAACGCCCACAGCGCCGCCACGTCGCCCCGGTCGAGCACGGCCCGCCGCACCGCCGAGGCCAGCTCCTCGCGCTCCTCGCGGACGACCGGGGCCTCCGACCGGCCCAGCAGCGGCCCCCGGTAAGCCGCCGCGGCCGTGCCGACGTCACCCGCCCGCAACGCCCCGCGCACCGCCGAGAAGTCACCGCGCACCTCGGCCGACAACCGGTATGGCCTGGTCAGCAGCACCCCGCCCAACTGGGCGCGCAACCGGTGCAGCTCGGCCCGCACCGTGGTCGGGTTGCCGCGCTCGCCGTAGACGTGCAGCGCCAACTCCTCCGCCGTCAACCCCCTCGGGTGCAGCGCCAGCGCCGTCAGCAGCTCGGCGTGCCGCATCGACAGCGCCAGCGCCCGCCCGTCCAGCGACCCCGCCGACCCGCCCAGGAACCGCAGCGACAGCACGGGCCGCCGCTCGACCCGGCGCGGCACCCGCAGCAGGTAGCCCTCGTCCAACGGCTCCAGCAGCGCCTCGCGCCCGGACCCCAGCAGCACCCGGTCCCCGGACACGTCGACCCGCGAGCCCACCAGGCCGTGCGGTTCGGCCGCCAGCACCCGCCCGCTCGGGCTCAGCAGCGCGCCGGGCTCGCCCCGCAGCGCGATCAGGTGCCGCATGTTCGCCGACCGCAGCCGCTCGTCCCGCGCCGCCGACCGCGCCCGCAACCGGGCCTCCGCCAACCGCGCCGCCGCCGACACCAGCGCCGCCGTCGCCGGGTGCGCGCTGCTCAGCGGACCGCTCACGTCCACCGCGCCGATCGTGCGGCCGGTGTCCGGGTCGCGCACCGGGCTCGCCGTGCACGTCCACCCGTGGCAGGTCCGCACCAGGTGCTCGGCCGAGTGCACGGTCACCGGCACGTCCAGCACCAGCGCGGTGCCCATGGCGTTCGTGCCGATGGCGGTCTCGCTCCAGCACGCGCCCTCGGCCAACCGCACCCGCTCGGCCCGCCCGCGCACCGACGTCGAACCCTCGCACCACAGGACGGTGCCGTCGACATCGGTGACGATCATGACGTGCTCGGCCGCGTCGGCGATGCTCACCAGCGTCTCCCGCAGCACCGGCAACGCCGCCGCCAGCGGGTGCGCCTCCCGCCGGTCGGCGACCCCGGCCGGGTCGAGCACCACCGGCGCCTCGTGCCGCTCCGGGTCCACCCGCGCGGCCAGCGACCGCCGCCACGACTCCACGATCAGCCGCCGCGCGCCCCGCACCCGGTCCCCGCTCAACGTCAGCTCGTGCTCCCGCGCGAGTCGTCGCGGATCCGGTTGCATCGGCGCCCCTCCTCCAGCCCAGCATGACCCCGTTCCCGCGAACCGGGCAAGCCACCCGTTGGGCCGTTCGGGTGCAACGCGACTGCAACGTGGCGCCACGCACGCTGCACGCCACGCGACAACCCTGGAGGCCACCCATGGCGAGGTACGCAGCACCCGGCGAACCGGGCAGCCCGGTGTCGTTCAAGCCCCGGTACGACCACTTCATCGGCGGCGAGTACGTCCCGCCCGCGAAGGGCGCCTACTTCACCGACCGCAGCCCCGTCACCGGCGAACCGTTCACCGAGGTCGCCCGGGGCACCGCCGAGGACGTGGACCGGGCCCTCGACGCGGCCCACGGCGCCGCCCGCGCCTGGGGCCGGACCCCGGCGGCGGAGCGCGCGACCGTGCTCAACGAGATCGCCGACCGCGTCGAGGACCACCTCGAAGCCCTGGCCGTCGCCGAGACGTGGGACAACGGCAAGCCGATCCGCGAAACCCTCGCCGCCGACCTCCCGCTGGCCGTGGACCACTTCCGCTACTTCGCCGGCGTGATCCGCGCCCAGGAGGGCGGGATCTCCCAGCTCGACCAGGACCTGGTCGCCTACCACTTCGCCGAACCGCTCGGCGTGGTCGGCCAGATCACCCCGTGGAACTTCCCGATCCTCATGGCGGCGTGGAAACTCGCACCGGCCCTCGCCGCCGGCAACGCGGTCGTGCTCAAACCCGCCGAGCAGACCCCGGCCTCCGTCCACGTGCTCATGGGCCTGATCGCCGAACTCCTGCCCCCGGGCGTGGTCAACGTCGTCAACGGCTTCGGCCCGGAAGCGGGCAGGCCACTGGCCTCCAGCCGCCGGGTCGCCAAGATCGCCTTCACCGGCGAGACCGCCACCGGCCGCCTGATCATGGGTTACGCGGGGGAGAACCTGATCCCGGTGACCCTGGAACTGGGCGGGAAGAGCCCGAACGTCTTCTTCGCCGACGTGGCCGCCCAACGCGACGCGTTCTACGACAAGGCATTGGAGGGCTTCACCATGTTCGCCCTCAACCAGGGCGAAGTGTGCACGTGCCCGTCACGCGCGCTGGTGCAGAGCGACATCTACGACCAATTCCTGGCCGACGCCACCGCCCGCACCAAGGCGATCAGGCAGGGGCACCCCCTGGACACCGAAACCATGATCGGCGCCCAGGTCAGCCAAGACCAGGTGAACCGCATCCTCTCCTACATAGAACTCGGCAAGCAAGAAGGAGCCACCCTCCTCCACGGCGGCGACCAGCCAGACCTGGGCGGCAACCTGTCCGGCGGCTACTACGTCACCCCGACGATCTTCGAGGGCGACAACAAGATGCGGATCTTCCAAGAAGAGATCTTCGGCCCGGTGGTGGCGGTGACCAAGTTCCACGACTTCGACGACGCGGTGAAACTGGCCAACGACACCACCTACGGCCTGGGCGCGGGAGTCTGGTCCCGAGACGGCAACACCGCCTACCGAGCGGGCAGAGAAATCCAAGCGGGCCGAGTCTGGGTGAACAACTACCACGCCTACCCGGCCCACGCCGCCTTCGGCGGCTACAAGCAATCCGGCATCGGGCGCGAAAACCACCGAGTCGTGCTCGACCACTACCAGCAGACCAAGAACCTCCTGGTGAGCTACTCGAACACCGCCCAGGGCCTCTTCTGACGAACGCACGACTCCCCGGCCCCCACCGTATGACTCGCCCGACCTGAGCGCATGACACGCGAGCCCTCAACGCATGACACGCCGGTCCTGAACGCATGACACGCCCGACCTGAACGTACGACTCGCGCGTCCTGAACGTACGACTCGCGCGTTCTGAACGTACGACTCGCGATGTCCGACCGGAGGACACGCGGTGTCTGAGTGGAGGACACGCCGACGAGACCGGAGCACGACGGAAACACGGGCGGCTTTTTGTGAAGCTGGGGGCTCGTGGTCTCCCGTATGGCCTGGGCGCAGCCCTACCGCGCTTGTCAAGGGGTGTCGCACGCTCTTCGCGACACCCCTTGACAAGGGTGGT
>NZ_JBHWIE010000219.1:0-12576 GCF_042732085.1 Actinosynnema sp. NPDC059797 | reverse complement strand
GGGCGGGGGGTGGGGGCTAGGCGGCGGGGGTGTGGGTGGTGGGCGCGTTGGCGTGGGGGCGTGGGCCGGGGGGCGCCGGCGCGACGCGTCGGGGCCTGGTGCGGGGGTCCGGTCCCGACCACGGCCCCGTTCACTGGGGGAGGGCAGAGGAGACGGGCCACCCCCTACCGGGTGGCCCGCTCCGGTGGTTCAAGGGACGAGGGCGGGCCGGCGTTCCGCCGCCGCGGGCTGGATGCCCCTTGCACGCCGGCACGCCCTCGTCGTTCTTGGAGACCAGCGGGTGTTCCGCCGTCTGGCCCAACCTCCCCCACCGGGGTTCGCCCTGTGTGGTTGGTCGGACACGCTTAGCGTAAGAATGCGGCTACAGGACGACTGGAGCCGGACTGAAGTGATCTCCTAGGCTTCGTCGTGGGCGAGGTACTTCGGCAGGGGATCGGTCGGTGGACAAGGGCGGCGGGGAGCACTTGCGGTTCGAGGTGCTCGGCCTGCTGAGGGCGGTGCGCGGCGGCGAGGAGGTCGACCTCGGCGCCGCCAAGCAGCGCGCCGTGCTGACGGTGCTGCTGCTGGCCCGCAACACCCCGGTGAGCCGGGACCAGATCATCGAGGCGGTGTGGGGCGACCACCCGCCCAGCAGCGCGGTCAACCTCGTGCAGACCTACGTGGCGGGCCTGCGCCGCGCCCTGGAGCCCAGCCGCGCCCGCCGCGCGCCGGCCGAGCTGCTGACCTCGGTCGGCGACGGCTACCTGCTGCGGGTCGAGCCGAGCGCGGTCGACCTGGACGACTTCGAGCGCCGGGTCGTGGCCGCGAACCGGCTGCGGGCGTCCGGCGACCTGGTCGCGGCGGCCACCGCGCTGGAGGAGGCGCTGGCCCTGTGGCGCGGCGAGCCGCTGGGCGGAGTCGCCGGCCTGTTCGCCGAGGTCGAGCGCGGCCGGTTGGTCGAGCGCCGGCTGGCCGTGCTGGAGGAGCGGGCCGAGCTGATGCTGCTCATCGGGCGCGGCGCGGAGCAGGTCCCGGCGCTGGCCTCGCTGGTCGCCGAGCACCCGCTGCGCGAACGCGGTCACGGCCTGCTGATGCGCGCGCTGTGCCAGGCCGGGCGGCAGGCCGAGGCGCTGGCCGCCTACCGCGAGGCCCGCCGGGTGCTGGTGGAGGAGCTGGGCGTGGAACCCGGCCCGGAGCTGCGCAAGCTGCACCAGGCCGTGCTGTCGGGCGACAACCCGGAGCCGCCGACCAGGCCGGTGGTGCTGCCCGCCGCGGGACCGGTGCAGCCGGTCCCGATCACGCCGGCGCAGCTGCCCCGCGCGTCGGTGTCCCTGATCGGGCGCGACGCGGAGCTGGCGCGGCTCGACGGCCTGCTGGCGGAGCACCCGGGCGGCGGGCTGGTGCTGGTGGTGACCGGTCCCGCGGGCGTCGGCAAGACGGCGCTGGCCCTGCACTGGGCGAACCGGGTGCGCGAGGAGTTCCCGGACGGCCAGCTCTACGTGGACCTGCACGGCTACGACCCGAACCGGGAGCCGCTGGGCGCGGGCGAGGTGCTGAACCGGTTCCTGCGCGCGCTGGGCGTGCCGTCGCCGGACATCCCGGTGACCGTGGAGGAGCGGTCGGCGCTGTTCCGGACGCTCATCGCGGACCGGCGCATGGTCGTGATGCTGGACAACGCCCGCGGCTCGACCGAGCTGCTGCCGCTGCTGCCCGGCCCGCCGTCGTGCGTGGTGGTCACGTCCCGCCGGCGGTTGGTCGGCCTGGTCGCGCACGCCGAGGCCCGGCTGGTCGAGCTGGACATGCTGGACCTGGACGCGTCGGTGGCCGTGGTGGGCCGGGTGGCCGGGCGGGACGGCGAGGAGACCGCCGCGCTGCGCCGGCTGGCGGTGCTGTGCGACGGGCTGCCGCTGGCGCTGCGGATCGCCGCGGCCCGGCTGGCGGTGTCGCCGGCGCTGAAGGTGTCGGAGCTGGTCGCCGAGCTGGACGACGAGCACGGCCGGCTCGCCGCGCTGGGCCTGGAGGACGAGGACTCGACGGTGCGGGCGGCGCTGGACGCCTCGCGGCGGGCCCTGTCGCCGCTGCCCGCGCGCCTGCTGGCGCTGCTGGGCCTGCACCCCGGGCCGGACGTGACGGCGTTCGTGGTCGCCGCGATGGCGCGCGTGCGGGTCTCGGAGGCCCAGCGCGCCCTGGACGCGCTGACCACCGCGAACCTGCTCTCGGCGAACGAGGCGGGCCGCTTCGTCGCGCACGACCTGGTGCGCGTCTACACCAGGACGCTGGCGGCCGAGCTGGGGCCGGAGGAGCGGCGCTCGGCCACCGGCCTGATGCTGGACTACTACCTGCACTGCGCGGACCTGGCGGACGGCCGGCTGCCGGTGGCGCGGGGCAACAGCGTGCGGGTGGCGCCCGAGAACCCGCCCGCCGAGGTGCCGAAGCTGGCCGGTTCGGCCGAGGCGTTCGCGTGGTTGGACGCCGAGCAGGTCAACGTCATCGCCGCCGCCGAGCTGGCCGCGGAGGGCGCGGACCGGGCGTGGCTGGTGCACGCGTGGCAGCTGCCCTACACGCTGTCGCGGTTCTTCTGGCTGAGGGCCGACCGGTCGACGTGGCTGCGCACCACCGAGACCGCGCTGAAGGCGGCCACGGAGCTGGGCGACCCCGAGGCGAAGTTCGTGATGCTGTTCAACTCCGGGATCGCGCTGGCGCAGTTCGGGCGGGTGGACGAGTCGCTGGCCCGGCACCGGGAGGCGCTGGAGGTGGCGCGCGCGTCGGGTGACGCGAACGCGCAGGCGCGGGCGCTGACCACGGTCGCGGACATGCTCCAGGGCCTGGGCCGGGTGGACGAGTCGGAGGCGTCCTACCGGGAGGCGCTGGAGGTCAGCCGGCTGGCGGGGTCGCGGTGGGCCGAGGCGAACGCGCACCACAACCTCGGCCTGCTGCACCTGGCGTCGCACCGGTACGACGAGGCCAGGACGTGGCTGGGCACGGCCGTGGGCATGTACCGCGAGGTCGGCGAGCAGTGCGGCGAGTCGACGTGCCACACCGACCTGGCGATGGTGCTGCTGGAGTCGGGGCAGGGCGCGGAGGCGCTGGCGTCGGCGCGCACCGCGCTGTCGGTGGCGTCGGCCGCGGCGAGCCCGTACCACCAGGCGGTGGCGCACGACCGGTTGGCGGTGGTGCTCGACCGGCAGGGGCAGCCGGGCGCGGTGGCGCACTGGCAGCGCGCGTTGGCGCTGTTCACGGAGCTGAACGCGACGGAGGCGGACCAGGTGCGGGCGCGGCTGGCGCGGTCGCGGGCGGCCACCGCGGTCTGAGCCGCGTGATCGGTCGAGTGGTCTGGACCTATTGACAGGAAGGTCTAGACCTATTTACGTTCACGACGCTGCGTCGAGGCCGCCGCCTGGTGCAGGAGGTGCCCGTCGTGTCCCGAAGAAAGTTGTTGCCGCTGTTGGCTTCCCTCGCCACGGTGGCCGGATTGGCCGTCGCGGTCCTGTCCCCGAACACGGCCGCCGCCGCTGGTGAGGAGTGCCGCCCCGACGGCCTCTACCAGACCCCCGGCGTCGCCGTGCCGTACTGCTCGGTCTACGACACCGAGGGCCGGGAGCAGATGGGCGCGGGCCACTCCCGCCGCGTCATCGGCTACTTCTCCAGTTGGCGGACCGGGCGCAACGGCACGCCCGCGTACCTGGCCTCCGACATCCCGTGGACCAAGGTCACCCACCTCAACTACGCGTTCGCGCACGTCAACGCGCAGAACCAGGTGTCCGTCGGCCCCGACGGCCCGGACAACCCCGCCACCGGCATGACGTGGCCGGGCGTCGAACTCGACCCCACCCTGCCCTACAAGGGCCACTTCAACCTGCTCAACAAGCACAAGAAGCAGCACCCGAACGTGAAGACGCTGATCTCCGTGGGCGGCTGGGCCGAGACGGGCGGCTTCCTCAACCCCGACGGCACGCGCAACGCCAGCGGCGGCTTCTACAAGCTCGGCGCGCAGCCCCAGGCCACCATCGACGCGTTCGCCGACTCGGCCGTGGCGTTCATCCGGCAGTACGGCTTCAACGGCGTCGACATCGACTACGAGTACGCCACCTCGAACAACCACGCGGGCAACCCGGACGACTTCTGGATCTCCAACGCCAACCGCGGCACGCTGTGGGCGGGCTACGAGAAGATCATGAAGGCGCTGCGCGAGAAGCTCGACCGCGCGTCGGCCCAGGACGGCAGGCACTACCTGCTCACCGCGGCCGTGCCCGCCTCGGGCTGGCTGCTGCGCGGGCAGGAGGCGTACCAGGTCACCCGGTACCTGGACTACCTCAACATCATGTCCTACGACCTGCACGGCTCGTGGAACCACTTCGTCGGCCCCAACGCGGCCCTGTACGACGACGGCAAGGACGGCGAGCTGGCCGCGGGCGGCGTCTACACCGCGCCGCAGTACGAGGGCATGGGCTACCTGAACACCGACTGGTCCTACCACTACTACCGCGGCGCGATGCAGGCCGGCCGGATCAACATCGGCGTCCCGTTCTACACGCGGGGCTGGCAGGGCGTCACCGGCGGCACGAACGGCCTGTGGGGCCGCGCCGCGCTGCCGGACCAGACGAAGTGCCCGCCCGGCACCGGCTCCAGCGTCGGCTCGACCACCCCGTGCGGCAACGGCGCGGTCGGCATCGACAACCTGTGGCACGACAGCACCGCGGGCGGCGCGGAGGTGCCCAGCGGCGTGAACCCCATGTGGCACGCCAAGAACCTGGAGAACGGCATCACGCCGGATTACCTCGCGCAGCACGGCCTGGACCCGGCCAAGGACCCGACCGACCGCCTCACCGGCACCTACCGCAGGTCCTACGACAGCACGCTCACCGCGCCGTGGCTGTGGAACGCCGACAAGAAGGTCTTCCTGTCCACTGAGGACGAGCAGTCCATCGCGGCCAAGGCGAAGTACGTGGCGGACAAGGGCATCGGCGGCATCATGATCTGGGAGCTGGCCGGCGACTACCGCTTCGACGCGGCCAAGGGCCAGTACACCGTCGGCGACACGCTGCTGACCAAGATCGACGAGGGGCTGCGCGGCGCCGCGCCGTACGGCAACCGCAAGGCCTCCGGGACCGCGCCGGCCGACGTGCTGAACGTGTCCGCCACCGTCTCCGGGTTCGCGCTCGGCGACAACAACTACCCGATCACGCCCAAGCTCAGGATCGCCAACAACTCGACCACCACCATCCCCGGCGGCACGAAGGTCGAGTTCGACTACGGCACCAGCGCGCCGGGCAGCATGTCCGACCAGTCCGGGTTCGGGCTGCGGGTCACCGCCAAGGGCCACTCCGGCCCCAACGTCGGCGGGCTGAAGGGCGACTTCCAGCACGTCGAGCTGACCCTGCCCGCGTGGCAGTCGCTGGCGCCGGGCGCCTCGGTCGAGGTCGCGCTGAGCTACCAGCTGCCGATCGCGTCGCCGTCGAACTTCAAGCTCACGTTCGGCGGCAAGTCCTACGCCATCGCCTCCGACCACCCGCGCGGCGGCACGGGCGGTCCCGACCCCACCTCGACCACCACGACCACGACCAGCCAGCAGCCGAGCTGCACCGCGCCCGCGTGGGACCGCGCCAAGGTCTACAACGGCGGCAACGAGGTCTCGCACGGCGGCAAGCGCTGGCAGGCCAAGTGGTGGACGCAGGGCGACGAGCCCGGCACCACGGGCGAGTGGGGTGTGTGGCGCGACCTGGGCGCCTGCTGACCCTCAGCACCTCCGAACACCCCTTACCCGCCGCCTGCCCACCCCTTACGGCGGCGGGTAAGGGAACCACCCCCTCGGACCACGTGAACGACCGATGTCCCCCCACCGGCCTCAGGACGAACCTCCTCGTCAACGGACAACGAGGAGGAAGTCGTGGAGTGGACGCCGGAAGCGCTGAAGGCGGAGATCGACTACCGGCAGGCGGCGCTGCGCGAGGAGGCCGCGCGCGCCCGTGCCCGCAGGGAGGTGGCCAAGCGCGCCCCGTGGTGGCGAACAGCGAGGTGACGGCGGCCGGGAATCAACCCCGTGCGGCCGTCTGAGGTGTGACAACATGCCTGGTGTGGCACGCCTCGGTTCCGGAATTCCGTTGGTGGCGCGCGGCCGGGAGCTGACCAGGCTGCGCGTCGCCCTCGACGAAGCGGCCCGCGGCGAGGCCGGTGCGGTGCTGGTCGCGGGCGACGCGGGGGTCGGCAAGACGCGGCTGGTCGACGAGCTGGCCGCGGCGGCGGGCGACGCGCTCGTGCTGACCGGCCGGTGCCTGGACGTGGGCGAGACCGGCCTGCCGTACCTGCCCTTCACCGAAGCGCTCGGGCAGCTGCGGGAGGCCGGCCTGCTCGACGTCGCCGCCCGGCCCGCGCTCGGGCTGCTGCTGCCCGAACTGGCCCTGCCGGCCGGTCACGACGGCAGCCGCGCCGTGTCCGGGCTGCCGTCCGTGCTGGTCGGCCGCCGCCCCGAGCAGGACGTGGGCCAGCTCCAGCTGTTCGACGCGGTGCACGGGCTGCTCGGCGAGCTGGCCGAGCGGCGGCCGGTGCTGCTGGTCCTGGAGGACCTGCACTGGGCCGACGCCTCGACCCGCTACCTGCTCCAGTTCCTGCTGTCCCGGCTGCGCGCCCAGCGGCTGCTGGTGGTCGCCACCTACCGCTCCGACGACCTGCACCGCAGCCACCCGCTGCGGCCCCTGCTCACCGAGCTGGTCCGGCTGCCCGCCGTGCGGCGGCTCGACCTGACCCCGCTGAGCGCGATCGACGCGCGGTCGCTGGTCACGGCCCTGTCCGACGGCCTGCCCGACGACGTGGTGCTGGAGGTGGCCGAGCGCTCGGACGGCAACCCGTTCTTCGCCGAGGAGCTGATCGCGGCCGTCGCGAGCGGTGACGGCCGGGTGCCCCGGACGCTCGCCGAGGTGCTGCTGACCCGCATCGAGCGGCTCGGCGCGGACGCGCAGCACGTGGTGCGGGTCGCGTCGGTCGGCGGCCGGTCGGTGCGGCACGACCTGCTGCGCGACGTGGCCGGCATGGACGACGTGGCGCTGGACGGCGCGTTGCGCGAGGCGGTGCAGCACCACGTGCTGCTGGTCGAGCGGGGCGAGGTCTACACGTTCCGGCACGCGCTGCTGCGCGAGGCCGTGCACGGCGACCTGCTGCCCGGCGAACGGGTGCGGCTGCACGCCGCGTACGCGGACCGGCTGGCGTCCGCGGGCGGGCGCGGCGTGGCGGCGGCGCTGGCCCACCACAGCCTGGAGTCGCACGACCTGCCGCGGGCGCTGCGCGCCTCGGTGGAGGCGGCGCGGGAGGCGCAGGCGGCCGGCGCGCCCGCCGAGGCGCTGCGGCACCTGGAGCAGGCGCTGAAGCTGTGGGCGGCGGTGCCCGCCGAGGCGCGGCCGGAGGACGTGACCGAGCTGGTGCTCGTGCGGCGGGCGTCCTGGGCGGCGGGCACGGCCGGGCAGCCGGAGCGGGCCCTCGCGTTCGCCCGCACCGGCACGCGGATCGCGGACCCGTCGGACCCGGAGGGCGCGGCGGAGGTGTGGCGGCGCTACGCGCAGGCGTGCGCGGTGCTGGAGGGGCACGACGACGAGGGCTACCGGGCGGTGGAGGAGGCGTGGCGGCTGGTCCGGGACCGGCCCGCGTCACCCGCCCGCGCGTGGGTGCTGGCCGTGTGGGCGGCCGAGCTGCGGCACGTCCGGCAGTACGCCGAGGCGCGGGAGCGGGCCGAGCTGGCCGTGGCGGACGGGCGCGCGTCGGGCGCGGAGTCGGCCGTGGCGGACGCGCTGACCACGCTGGGCCTGCTGGAGGAGCCCGCGGGCGAGATGTCGCGGGCGCGGGAGCACCTGACCTCCGCGGTGTCGTGCGCCATGGGCGCGGACGCGGCGGGCACCGAGCTGCGCGCCCGCTACTACCTGGGGTTGCACCACTACGACCTGGGCGAGCTGGCCGAGGCCGCGCGGGTGTCCGACGAGGGCGTGGCGCGGGCCAAGGAGAACGGGCTGACGTGGAGCTCCTTCGGCCTGGAGCTGCGCATCCTCCAGGTGCTGGCCAAGTACTACACCGGCGAGTGGGACGACGCGGCGGACGCGGCCGAGCCGCCCGGCCTGCGGGTCTCGAGCACGGTGTCCGCGCGGATCGCGGCGGCGGGCACGCACGTCACGGTCAGCCGGGGCGAGTTCGAGCAGGCGGAGCGGATGATCGGGCAGCTGCGCTCGGACTGGCACCGCGACCTCCAGATCGCGCTGATCACCGGCGGCACGGGTGCCGAGCTGGCGCTGTGGCGGGGTCAGCCGGAGGTGGCCGTGGAGCGCGTCGCGGACGCCATCGAGTGGTCGCGGCAGGAGGGCGAGTGGTTCCTGGCGGGCATCAGGCTGGCGGCGCTGGGCATCGCCGGGCACGCCGACCTGGCCGCGCGGGCGCGCCGGCGGCGGGAGCGGGAGGCCGAGGGCGCGGCGGTGGCGGCCGGCCGGGAGCTGCTGGCCTACGCGCGGGCGACGGCGGAGCTGGGGTCGCCGCGCACCGGTGAGCTGGGACCGGAGGGCCGGGCGTGGCTGGCGCGCGCGGCGGCCGAGGAGTCCCGCCTGACGGGCCCCGGCTCGCCCGACCTGTGGCGCCACGCGGTCGACGGCTTCGCCTACGGCTCGGTGTTCGAGCAGGCCGTGTGCCGGTGGCGGCTGGTCGAGGCGCTGCTGGGCGCGGACCGGCGGGACGAGGCGGTGGTCGAGCTGCGGGCGGCGGGCGAGGTGGCCGACCGCCTGGGCGCGGCCCCGCTGCGCTCGGCGCTGACGGTGGTGGCGCGCCGGGCCCGGATCTCCCTGCAGGACAACGTCCCGCGCGACCGCGTGGACCCCTTCACGCCGCGCGAGCGAGCCGTCCTGGAACTGGTGGCCCGCGGCCGCACCAACCGCCAGGTGGGCGAGGAGCTGTTCATCTCGGAGAAGACCGTGAGCGTCCACGTCAGCCGCATCATGGCCAAGCTGGGCGCCACCCGCCGAGCCGAAGCCGTGGCCAACGCCTTCGACCAGGGCCTCCTGACCCTCCCCGACTAACCCCGCGAGTCGTACGTCCAGGTCGACCGTGTCGTACGTTCCGAACCCCCGAGTTGCATGTTCGCGTCGGCCGCCGGGTGCGTGAATGTTGAACTCGGGGGTCCTGGAGGTACGACACGGTGGGTCTGGAGGTACGACTCGCGGGTCAGACTGGAGGGGGATGGTGGTCAGACTGGGGGGTGAAGCGGAGGTCGGGCGGCGGGGTGACGACTGGTGAGGCGCGGGGGACATAGCTTCGTTCCCAGTTCGATTGGTCTAGGGAATGAGGGAGCATGTCCGCACTGGTGTCCGACATCGGGACCGGCACCGCCGCCGCGGCCGCGAACCTGGTGAAGGTGTACGGCAAGGGCGACACGGCCGTCCGGGCGCTGGACGGGGTCAGCGTCGCCTTCCAGGCAGGTCGGTTCACCGCGATCATGGGGCCGTCCGGCTCCGGCAAGTCCACCCTGATGCACTGCCTGGCCGGGCTCGACAACGTCGACGACGGCACCGTGCACATCGGCGGCACGGAGATCACCTCGCTGGGCGACAAGGAGCTGACCAAGCTGCGCCGCGACCGCGTGGGCTTCGTCTTCCAGGCGTTCAACCTGCTGCCCACCCTCACCGCGGAGCAGAACGTCCTGCTCGGCCTCGAACTGGCGGGCCGCAAGCCCGACCGCGAGTGGTTCGACACGATCGTGGACGTCCTCGGCCTGCGCGACCGCCTCAAGCACAAGCCCAGCGAGCTGTCCGGCGGCCAGCAGCAGCGCGTGGCCTGCGCCCGCGCCCTGGTCGCCCGCCCCGACGTGGTGTTCGCCGACGAGCCGACCGGCAACCTGGACTCGCGCTCCGGCGCGGAGGTGCTCGACTTCCTGCGCATGTCCGTGCGCAAGCTCAACCAGACGGTGATCATGGTGACGCACGACCCGGTGGCCGCGTCCTACGCCGACCGCGTGGTCCTGCTCGCCGACGGCAGGCTCGCGGGCGAGATCCAGGAGCCCACCGCCGACTCCGTGCTGTCCGCCCTCAAGCACCTGGGGGCGTGACCTGATGCTGCGCACGATCATCGCGGGTCTGAGGGCCCGCACCGCGCGGCTCGTGCTGTCCTCGATCGCCATCGCGCTCGGCGTCGCGTTCGTCACCGGCACCCTCGTGCTCGGCGACGCGATGAACGCGAGCCTGCGCGACGAGTTCGCCCGCAGCGCCCGCAACGTCGACGCCGGGGTCACCCTCTCCGGCGACACCGACGCCAGGGGCATCACGCCGGAGCAGCTGGAGGCCATCCGCCGGACGCCGGGCGTGGCGGGCGCGGACCCGCGCAGCGCCGTGCCGGTGCCGCTGATCGCCAAGGACGGCAAGGCCAGGCAGGCCTACGCCGTGCCGCTGGCCACCACGCCGGAGCTGCGCGAGTACGACCTCAAGGAAGGCCGCTACCCGACCGCGGACGACGAGATCGCGGTCGACGAGCGCACCGCCGAGTCCTCCAAGCTCGCCCTCGGCCAACCCGTCGAGCTGCTGGGCGAGGACGACGCGCGGCGCTCGTTCACCCTGGTCGGCACCTACACGCAGGGCGGCTCCGAGGCCGTGCTGATGGGCGGTGACCACGTGGTGCTCCCGCCCGCCGCCTTCGCCGGCTTCAGCGGCGACCGGCTGCCGTACGAGGTGGTGGTCGTGGCCGCGCCCGGCGTCGCGCAGCAGCAGCTCGTGGACGACCTGCGCCGGTCCCTCGGCGAGGAGGGGCTCCGCTTCCAGACCGGCGAGGAGATGACGCAGGCGCAGCTGGCGCGGATCAGCTCGCAGGCCGGCGAGTTCACCACGGTGCTGCTGGCGTTCGCGCTGATCGCCCTGGTCGTCGCGTCCATGGTCATCTACAACACCTTCACCATCCTGATCGCCCAGCGCACCCGCGAGCTGGCCCTGATGCGCTGCGTCGGCGCGAGCCGCGGCCAGGTGTTCCGCGGGGTGCTGGCCGAGGCCGTGGTGATGGGCCTGGTGGCGTCGGTGATCGGCCTGCTCGGCGGGCTCGGCGTGTCGGCCCTGCTCCAGAAGGTGATCAACTCGTTCGACGGCGGCTCCGGCGAGGTGCTGCTGCCGGTGTCGGTGACGACGGTGGCCGCCGCGTTCGCGGTCGGCACGCTGGTGACCGTGCTGGCCGCGGTGCTGCCCGCCCGCAAGGCGACCCGGGTCGCGCCGGTGGCCGCGCTGCGCAGCCAGCTCGACAGCGGCGAGGAGGTCGCCCGCACGAGCGTGCTGCGCGTGCTGACCGCCGTGCTGCTCACGGCTTGCGGCGTCGGCGCGATCGCCTTCGGCCTGAGCCTGAACGGCGAGGAGTCCGCGGCCTACATCAGCGGCGCGGGCACGATGGCGCTGCTCGGCGCGGTCCTGGTGCTCGGCCCGCTGCTGGTCGGCCCGGTCAACCGGGTGCTGGGCGCGCTGCCGCGGGCGCTGTTCGGCGTGCCCGCGAAGCTGGCCTCGGCCAACGCCGGCCGCAACCCCAAGCGCACCGCCGCGACCACCGCCGCGCTGATGATCGGCGTGACCATCGTGTCCCTGGTGACCGTGGTCGCCAACAGCGCCCGGGAGACCGCGAACGCCCAGGTCGACGAGCGGATGCCCGCCGACTACACGGTGACCTCGTCGGTCTGGGACCGCCCGCTGCCCCAGGAGCTGGTCGACCAGCTCGCCGCCGTGCCGCAGGTGGCGCAGGTCGCGCCGACCACCACCGTCTACGGCGACCGGGCGTACTTCACCGGCATCAGCCGCGACGCGCTGGGCAGCCTGTTCCGGCCCGCCGTGATCAGCGGTTCGCTGGACGACCTGGTCGACGGCACGGTCGTGGTGCGCCAGGAGTACGCGGAGCAGGAGGGCCTGTCGGTCGGCTCGACGCTCGTGGTCAAGGGCCAGGACGGCGGCGAGGAGTCGCTGCGGGTGGTCGCCGTGGCCACCGGCAACCGCCTGGCCGACGGCGTGATGACCCTGGAGACCTCACGGCGGTTCGGGTCGGCCGCCGAGGGCTACGAGAGCGTCATGATCAAGCTCCGGGACGGCGCGACCGACGGCCGCGCGGCGATCGAGGCCGTCACCGACGCCTCGCCGCTGGCGGTCCTGGACAGCGCGGCCGAGACCAAGGAGCAGCTGAGCCAACAGCTCGACCAGGTGCTCGCGTTCATCTGGGCGCTGATCGGCCTGGCGGTGGTGATCGCCCTGTTCGGCATCGCCAACACGCTGACGCTGTCGGTGCTCGAGCGGACCCGCGAGTCGGCGCTGCTGCGGGCGCTCGGCCTGACCAAGGGGCAGCTCCGGCTGATGCTGGTCGTCGAGTCGGTCCTGATGGCCCTGATGGGCGCGGCGATCGGCCTGGGGCTGGGCGTCGGCTTCGGCTGGGTGATCAACCGGGCGATCTCCTCCGACGACGTCTCGATCGACCTGGTCGTCCCGTTCGGGCAGCTGGGCGTGATGCTCGCGGCCGCCGTGGTGGCGGCGGTGCTGGCCGCCGCGCTGCCCGCCCGGCGCGCCGCGCGGACCTCGGTGATCGCGGGGATCGCCGAGGCGTGAACCGCGGCGGCCCGCACCC
>NZ_JBHWIE010000218.1:0-12664 GCF_042732085.1 Actinosynnema sp. NPDC059797 | reverse complement strand
GCCCTCCAACCGCGCCAGCGGCACCTCCGGCCCCAGCTCGTCGCGCAACCGCCGACCCGCGGCCACCACCATCCGGTTGGCCCACGCCTGCCCCAACGCGTCCGACACCGTCGACAACACGTCCAGGTCGATCCGCAACACCACGGCCGTCTCCGCCTGGCGCATCGGCTCCGTGGCCGCCTCCCGGAAACCCGGCCGGTTCAGCAAACCGGTCAACGGGTCGTGGTAGGCGTCGTGGCGCAACCGCGCCAGCAACCGCCGGTTGTCCACGACGAGCGACAGGTGACGGGCCAAGGAGCGCAGGGAGTCGACGTGGCCCTCGTCGAAGCCACGCCCCTCCCCCGACCGGTCGTGCACCTCGACCGCGCCCAGCAGCTGGGAGACCCCGCGGATCGGCGCCACCAGCGCTTCCCGCGCGTCGCGCCGGGCCAGTGCCTCCGCGACCCCGGGGCTCGCGCCGACGGCGCTGAAGCGCCGCACCTGCGTGCCGGGCAGCTGGAGCATCTCGTCCTCGCGCAACGAGCGCGGGTCGTCGCGGCGCATCCCCGGTGGCAACGGCTCACCCGCCACGAACGTGCGCATCGGCGCCCGCGTGTCGGCGCGGACCCGGAGCACGGCGCGGTCGGCTTCGAACCGCTCGCGGACGTGCTCGGCGATCGCCTGCCACTTGTCGCCCTCGGTGCGCCCGTCACCGGTGTCGGCGTTCGGGTCACCGGGCCCGAAGGCGTCCGGGGACAGCGCGCCGAGCAGGACGGGGAGGGGATCCGGGTCCGGCCGCGCGGGAGGGCGCTCCCCCGCGGCCGCGGATTCGAGTTCGGCCAGCTCGGTCCCGTGCGCGTCCAGCAGGCGCTGCAACCGGTCCAGCCCCGCCGCGGTGTCGAGCAGGATCTCGTCGGGCGTCGACGGGCCCGGCTCCGGCGCCACCACCGCGTCGGTGCCGGGCTCGGGTGGTGTCACCCCCGACCGCCGGAGGCGGCCCTCCAGGTCGTTGACCTTGTCGTGCAGGAGTTCCGTCAACGCCGAGGCGCGCTGCCGTTCCCCCTTCGCCTGGTCGAGCTGGTCCCTCGCCCTGCCGCGCTGCCGCTCGGTGTCGGACAGCTCCCGGCGCGTCCGCTCGAGTTCGGCCTGGTGGCGAGTCGCCTCGGCCAGGTAGCGGTCGCGTTCGGAGGTGAGTCGGGAGAGCAGCGCGGACAAGCGCACGAGCACGATCCGCAGGACCATGATGGCCTGTGACGACCGGTGCTCGACCTGCACGCTCTCCAACAGCTGCCGACGTGCGGTGCTCAGCTCGTCGGTGACCTCGATGAGCCGGCGCTGCGTCGCGATGGTCTCCTCCTGCGCGCGCACCAGCCGCGTGTGCGCGTCGACCAGCCCCGGTTCCGCCGGTGGCAGGTCCACCCGCCTGGCGCGCGCGGCGCGCTGCCACAGCTCCCTGGCCGCGCGCCTGCGCTCCGGCCGACGGCGTTCGTCGGGCGTGCACGCGTCGACCACGGCCTCCACGAACCCCCACGGCGGCAACTGGTCGCCGGCCAGCTGCTTCGACACCGTCGTGTCGCTGCACCCGCAGTGCCCGCCGACCGCCTTGAGCGTCAGCTCCGAGTGGTCCACCAGGCCACGCAGGTGCCGCGCGAGGTCGTGCCGCGCCCGGTCGTCGCCTTTGAGCACGCCCCAGGGGCGGCCTGACCGCATCCTCACCTCGCAGCGCGTCCCGTCCGCGGACAACCGGCGGTTGTCCGCGGCGAACCACATTGCCAGGCCGGACAAGGGCCGGACCAGAGGTGGACCGCGACAGTCGTGGCCCGCAGGCAGAGCGCACGCGCGCAAGACCGGAGGAGGCCCCGTGATGGTGGACGTGATGGCGTGGGCGGGGACGGCCGCGGTGGCGATCGGCGTCCTCACCCGCCTGCCCGCGGCGGGCACGAGGTTCGTCCGCGCCCTCATCCCCCTCGTCCGCGCGTGCCACGACCTGCGGGCCGAACTGCGGGGTGCCCGCCGTCGGCGCTTGGACGACCGCGGACCGAACCCGCCCCGCTAGGGTCTGCCGCCATGGGCGCGCCCGACCTCATCGCGATCGACCACGACGACCACCACGCCGAACACGTCGGCCGCACCGCTGACGGCAGGCAGTTCTTCCTCACCACGCCGTTCGAGCCGGGCGGGGACGGGCAGGAGGGGAACGAGTTCGTCGCCCTGTTCCTGTTCACCCCGGACGGCCGGCTCCTGGAGGCCCGGATCGACGAGTTCGGGCCGCGCGCCGGGATGGACCGGGAGCGCCGCCGGGAGCGGTACGAGGCCAGGTTGCGGGAACTCGGCGAGGTGACGTTCACGCGGATCGAGGTCGCGCCCTTCTCCGTCGAGCGCTTCGGCACCACCTTCGGCCTCCTCCCCCGGCCCGGCGACGAGGAGGACGACTCGTGGTGGGTGGAGCTGCACCCGGGCAACTACATGGCTTTCAGCGAACCGTGGGATAGCGGCGAGTACGACACGTAGGACCACGGCGCGCGTCCCCGCCGCGACCGACCGGGTCGCCGACTCCGTCGGGCCGTGCCGCGGCGACACGCGCGCTCGGCGCGAAGCGAACCGCGCCCCGGGCCCGCCGGCGGTCGTGACCCCCGGCGGGCCCGGGCGCGGCGGTCACAGCTGGGTGAGGGACCCGGCGTCGACGACGTAGTTGGCGCCGGTGACCCGGGACGCCCGGTCCGAGGCCAGGAACACGACCACGTTCGCGACGTCCTCCGGCGTGGTCTCGCCCGGCAACGGCGCGCTCTCCATCTCCACCAGCATCTTGTGGACGTCGGCCGGGTCCTGGTCGCCGTCCCGGGCGATGAGGCCGACCAGCTCGTCGATGGTCGGCGTCCTGGTCAGGCCGGGTGACACGCAGTTGACCCGCACCCCCTTGGGCGCGACCTCGGTCGCGAGGCCCTTGGCGTAGTGCGTGAGCGCCGCCTTGGCCGTGGAGTAGTGCAGCAGCGCCGGGATGGGCCGCCGGGAGGCGTTGGCGGCCACCTCGATGATCGAGCCGGAACCCTGCGCGATCATGCCGGGCAGGACGGCGCGGTCCAGGCGAACCGCCGCCAGGTACGCCGTCTGCAGCACCGAGACCCACAGCTCGTCGGGGATCGTCGAACTGCCCTCGAAGAAGGGCTGCAGACCGCTCTCCGGCCCGCCGCCGAGGCAGTTGACCAGCACGTCGACGCCGCCGAGCACCTCGATCGCCTCGTCGGCGGCCGACCGCACGCCGTCCAGGGTGCCGAGGTCGGCGCGCACCAGGGTCGCGCCGTCGGGGAGGTGCGGGGCCGGGTTGCGCGCCAGCGCCACGACGGTCGCGCCCTCCTCCAGGAACCGTTCGACGACGCCCAGGCCGATCCCGCGGGTTCCGGCCGTGACCACGGCGCGCTTTCCTTTGAGCTCGTGAGGCATGAGTGCAGCCTTTCTCGTTGGCGAGGTGTGCGTCGGGCAGGACCGTCAGCGGAGCGGCGGGGTGACGGCGTCGTCGGGCGACGCCGCGGTGCCGGGCGCCTCGCTCGACGGCTTGAGCAGGCCGGTCGCCCACGCGACCGGCACGGCGACCGCGCAGATGACCAGGCCGACCACGGTGATGGCGTTGAGGCCGCTGCCGGCCACGGTCCAACCGCCGACCAGCGCGCCGACGGCGATCCCCGCGTTGAGCGCGGACGCGGGCAGCGAGGCGGCGAGGTTGCCGCCCGGCCCGGCCAGGGCCGCCACCCGGTACTGCACGGACGGCACGGCGGAGAAGCCGGCCAGCCCCCACGCGCCCATGAGCAGCGCGGTCGGGACGGGCATCGAACCGACGAGCGTCAGCGCGCCGAACACCACCGCCAGGACGACGCCGCAGACCACCATCGTCGCCGTCGCGTTCAGGTCGGCGAACCTGCCGCCGAGGAACGTGCCGAGCGCGTTGGTGACGCCGAAGGCCAGGAGGAAGGCGCTGACCAGGCCGCCGGAGATGCCGGTGGTGTCACCGAGGTAGGGCTCCACGTAGGTCAGCACGGTGAACTGGCCGGCGAACAGCAGGACCGCGAAGCCCAGCACCGCGAGGACCCTCGGGTGCAGGGCGTGGCGGACCTGCGAGCGGAACCCGAACGCCCCGGCGGCCTCGACCCGGGGCACGAACAGCAGCGACGCGACCAGCACCAGCGCACCGATCACGCCGATGCCGACGAACCCGCCGCGCCACCCCACCGACTGCCCGACCAGCGTCCCCAGCGGGACGCCGAACGCGGTGGCGACCGCGAACCCGCCGACGACGATCGAGATGGCCCGCCCCATCCGCTCGGGGGCGACGACGCCGATGCCGATGGTGATGGCCACGGCGACGAACAGGCCCTGGGCGGCGCCGGTCAGCGCGCGGGCGAGGACCAGCAGGGTGAAATCGGTGGTGACCGCGATCAGCGCGGTCGCGGCGACGTACACCACCGTCGCCAGTTGCAGGACGAGCCGCCGGCCGAATTTGAAGGTGACCGCGGTGAGGACGGGACCGCCGATCGCCAGGCCGAGGGCGTAGGCGGTGACCAGGGTGCCGGCGGTGCTGATCGTCACCGCGGTCTCCTGCGCGATGAGGTTGAGGACGCCCACCACGAGGAACTCGGCGCTGCCCATGGTGAACGTGCCGAGGAAGAGGATCGGCAGGACCAGGCCCCCTCGTCGTCGGGTCGGCTCCGGCCTCGTCGGGGAGATCATTTCTTCCGCCTTTCCGGCGTGAGCTTTCCGGCATGAGCGCGGTCGGCCATATCGCCGGCCCGCACCCATGACACCAAGCACGGGATCACGGGGACAGGCCGCCAGTCACCCCGAAACGCACTGTGTCAAGTCGCCCTCGGCGGTAATGAACGACGCCGGGCACTTCTTCGATTCGACTCGAACTCGACTTGAAGAAGTGAAGCCCACCCGGTGGACCCGCGACGACGGCCGCCGCTTTACTCGAATTGTCGGGCGGAAAGGTTCCGACATTCACGCGATGTGTCCTCCTCACCCGAGTAGAGGAAAGGTCAACCCATGCGGATCGTGAACAAGGCAGATCTCCCGTCCGTCCGGATGAACGGCGAGATCATGGCCCGCATCTTCGACGGCGGCAAGCACGGTGACGTCAGCGTCTCGGCCTTCATCGTGGACCTGCCGCCGGGCGCCGGGCCGAAACGCCACGTGCACCCGTACGACGAGGTGTTCATCACCCTCCACGGCCAGGTGGAGCTGGAGGCCGACGGCGAGGTGCGGACCACCGGCCCGAACGAGGTCTGCATCGTCGAGGCCGACGTCCCGCACACCTTCACCAACGTCGGCGAGGACCGCGCGGTGATGGTGAACATCCACGCCAACCCCAGCGTGATCACCGACTTCGTGGAGGGCGGGCCGGAGCGGGTCGGCTACGAGTTCAACCACGCGGAGGGCTCTTCGGCGGCGTAGGCCGTTCGCGGGGCCACCGGGGCGACGGGCAGGAGGTTCGCACCGGCCCGGCGGGGGACGCCCGGGGACGATCGGCGCGGCGGTCCACGGGCGGATCCCGCCGGTTGCCCGGGCGCACCCCGCGTCCTCCCGAGCGCCCACCCGGCCCCGTGATCATCCGTACCCTGGACCGCGTGCTGCCGAATGCGGACATCGGGGCGGGGGCGCCGGACCGGCCATGACGAACGAGGACGGCGGTCACCGGCCGCGCGGCACGTGGTGGCGGCACGGGGCGATCACGGCGACGGCGTTCGCGGTCTGCCTGCTCGGCGGCGCGGTGCGGGTCGACGGCGCGCTGTCCCCGCCACCCGTCGCGGCCCACCTCCTCGCCGCCGTGACCTGCGCCGTGCTGCCGCTGCGGGACCGGGCGCCCCTGACCGCCCTGGCGGTCACGACCGCGGGCGGCGCGCTCGCGCCGCACCTGGGTCTCGTGCCGACCCCGCTCCTCGTGGCCCCCGCCCTGGTCGCCGCCTACTCCTGCGCGCTGACCGTGCGCGACGAGCGGCGCGTGGCGGGCGCGGTGCTGCTCACCGCCGTGGTGCTGTCGGCGGCCTCCTCCCTGTTCGGGGACCTCTCGTGGCAGGACGCCGGCAGGGTGGGCGCGATGGGCGCGTTCCCGCTGGTGGCCGGCGTGCTCGGGCACTCGGTGCGGAACCGGCGGAACTACCTGGCGGCCGTGGAGGAGCGGGCCCGGAGGGCCGAGGAGGGCCGGGAGGGCGAGGCGCGCCGGAGGGTGGCCGAGGAACGGGTGCGCATCGCGCGGGAGCTGCACGACCTCGTGGCCCACCAGATCACCCTGGCCAACGCGCAGGCCTCGGTCGCCGCCCACCTGTTCGACCTCCGCCCGGAGCAGGCCCGCAAGAGCCTGGGTGAACTCGTCGGGACCACCGCCGACGCGCTCGACGAGCTGCGGGCCACGGTGGGCCTGCTGCGCCAGTCCGGTGACCCGGCCGCGCCCGCCGAACCGGCGCCGGGGCTGTCCCGGCTCCCCGCGCTCCTCGACTCGTTCCGCCGCGCGGGCCTGGAGGTGTCGGTGCACCACGAGGGCACGCCCAGGCCGCTGCCGCCGGGGGTGGACCTCACCGCCTACCGCATCGTCCAGGAGGCCCTGACCAACGTGACCAGGCACGCCGGCACCGGCAGCGCCCGGGTGCGCCTCGCCTGGCACCGCGACCGCGTGGCCATCACCGTCGCCGACGACGGAGGGGACGCAGGAGGGGACGCAGGAGGGGACGCCGCCGCCGCACCGAACACGTCCGCGGCGTTGGACCGCCCGCCCGGTTACGGCCTGATCGGCATGCGCGAACGCGCCACCGCGGTCGGCGGCGACCTCTCCGCCGGCAGGCGCCCGGGGGGCGGCTTCCTCGTCTCCGCCCAACTGCCCCTCCCACCCGCCAGGGACGCGACGCCGAGGGCCGCCGAGGTCACGCCGGGCGACGGCGAGGCGGGGGGCGCGCCGTGACGATCCGGGTGCTGCTCGCCGACGACCAGGCCCTGCTGCGCGGCGCCTTCCGCCTGCTCCTCGACAGCGCCGACGACATCACCGTGGTCGGCGAGGCCGCCGACGGCGGGGAGGCGGTGCGGCTCACCAGGGAGCTGCGCCCGGACGTGGTGGTCATGGACATCCGCATGCCCGAGGTGGACGGCCTCACCGCCACGGCGGAGATCTGCGCGGACCCGGAACTGCGCGCCGCCCGCGTCCTGGTCCTCACCACGTACGAGACGGACGAGCACGTGGCCCGGGCGCTGCGCGCGGGCGCCGGCGGCTTCGTCGGCAAGGGCATCGGGGCCGGGGACCTGCTGGACGCCGTGCGCACGATCGCGGCCGGCGACACCCTCCTGTCCCCGGCCGCGACCCGCTCCCTGGTTGCCCGCTTCCTGGCCACGCCGGACGGCGCCCCGCCGCACCACCCCGAACGGCTCGCCGTGCTCACCCCGCGCGAACGCGAGGTGGTGGCCCTGGTCGCGACCGGCCTGTCCAACCAGGAGATCGCCCACCGGATGGTCGTCAGCCCCTTCACCGTCCGCGCCCACGTGCAGCGCGCCATGACGAAGCTGGAGGCCCGCGACCGGGCGCAGCTCGTCGTCATCGCCTACCGGACGGGACTGGTCCGGGCCGCACCCGACGGCGGCGCGCCGCCCTGAGCGAACCCGGGCAGCACGAGGGCCGAGTGCTCCGGTCGCACCGGCGGGGTGGGCGTGGTGGCCAGGCCGCGCAGCACGGCGTTGCGCTGCTCCAGCGCCCGCTCCGTGACGGGGAAGAGCGTGGCCCCGCCGCGGTCCACCAGCCCCTGGTTCGCGGCCACGAACTCGCGGAGGCCGTGTTCGTAGGCGGCGAGGGCCGCGGTGTGGTCCCGGTTCGACGCCAGGGCGGCGGCCAGCACGTAGGCGCCGACCAGCGCGAGGCTCGAACCCTGCCCGGTGAGGAACGAGGGCGCGTGCGCGGCGTCGCCGACCAGCGCGACGCGGCCGGTGGACCAGCGGGGCAGGCGGATCTGGCCGGCCGTGTCGAAGAACAGGTCGTCCGCCCCGCGCAGGGCGTCGACCATGCGGGGCACCTCCCACCCCGCGTCCGCGAAGGTCGCGGCGACCAGGTCCCGCTGGGCGGCGGGGTCCCGGAGGGCGTCGAGCGGCGGTTCCGGCCGGTGGAAGGTCAGGAAGGCGTGCAGCTCGTCGTCGTCGACGGCGTAGAGGGCCGCGGCCCTCCCCGGGCTGTTCCACATGACGACCTCGCGGGAGAGCCCGGGGGTGTTCGGCATGGTGAAGATCGCGAAGCAGTAGCCGAGGTAGCGGTGGAACCGCTCTTCGGGGCCGAACAGGGACTCCCGGGTGCGCGAGTGCGCGCCGTCGGCCCCGACCACCAGGTCGAACGTGCGCCGCCGCCCGCTGCGGAAAACGACGTCGACCCCTCGATCGGACTGGTCGAAGGTGTCCGCGGAATCGTCGAACAGGAATTCCACGTCGTCGCGGACCAGCGAGTGGAGGATCTCGGCCAGGTCGCCCCGGCGCACTTCGAGGTCCTGCCCCTCGACGCCGCCGGCGACGGCGTGGGAACCGACCGAGGCTATTTCGCCGCCGTCGGCGTCGAGGAAGGTGAGGCGGCGCGACGAGATGTGCGCGTCCCGCAGCAGCGGCAGCACGCCCATCCGCCGGACCACCTCCACCGCGGTGCCGCGGATGTCGATCGGATAACCCCCGCCGCGCGGCGCGCTCGCCTTTTCCACCACGGTGACCGCGAATCCGGCCCGGTGCAGCCAATAGGCCAGCGCGGGTCCGGAGATACCGGCTCCGGAGATGAGGACTTCGCGCTTGGCGGTGGCGCTCCCGTTCCTCGGCAGACCGGTGGGCATCATGCCTGGACCTCTTTCCCGGTGGTGCGGACGATGATCAGCGAGACCGCGGCGACGAGGCCGGCGACGACGAAACCCGCGGCGAAGGCCGATTCGGCGGGCCGGCCCGTGGCGGGGTCGGTCCCGACGGTGAGGATCACCCCGCCGACCTGGACGCCCAGGGCCGTGCCGACCACCCGGGTCACCACGAGCAGGCCGGTGGCGATACCGGTGTTACCGGTCTCGACGGCGGTGGCGGCGCCGGCGAGCAGCGCCGTGGTGCCGATGCCCGCGGCGAACGCGATCAGCACCTTCGCGGCGACGAGCTGCCACGCCGCGGTGTGCAGCGAGGCCAGGGCGAACATCGCGGCCGTCGTGAGGACGGTGCCCGCGACGACCACGGCACGCGGGCCGAAGCGCCGCGCCGCGAGGCCGCCGACCGAGTCGCTGACCGCCCCGGCGAGGGCGCCGGGCAGCAGGAGCAACCCGATGTCGGTGGTGTCGAGCCCGAAGCCGTACCCGTCGGCCGGGGCCGCGAACAGCTGCGGGAGCAGGAAGACCACCACCCCGAAACCGGTGGTGATGACGAAGGTGAGCACGACCGGGTGCCACAGGGCGGGTTTCGCGAGCATCCGCAGGTCGACCATCGGCGCGGCCGCCCGGCGCTCGACCACGACCCACCCGGTCGCGAGGGCGACCACGGCCACCGCGACGGCGCCGACCGCGAGCGGGGGCAGGCCGCCGCCCGTCACCGCCACCAGCCCGACCATGAACGCGAGCAACGTGCCGCTCAGCAGGACCGCGCCGGGCCAGTCGACCCCGCCGCCCGCGCGGGCCGGCGGGTCGTGCGGCATCAGCCGGGCCAGGAGCACCGTGGTCGCGATGACCACGATCGTCGGCAGCGTGAACACCCACTGCCAGGACAGCGCCTCCGCGACCGGGCCGGCGATCAGCGCGCCGACCACGCCGCCGCCCGTGAACAGCGCCAGGACCAGGCCGATCGCCACCTGCGTCCGTCCCGCGGGCAGGTGTTCGCGCACCAGGATGAAGGAGAGGGGCAGGGCGCCCACCATGACGCCCTGCAACACCTGGCCGAGCAGCAGCACCGGCAGGTTCGGCGCCAGGCCGGCCAGCAGGCCACCGGCCGACACCAGGGCCATCAGCCGGATCAGGACCCGCTTCCCGCCGTGGCGGTCGCCGAGCTTGCCCGCGACGGGTGCGACGACCGCGCCGGTGACGAGCACCGCGTTGGCGATCAACGCCCCTTCGGCGGGACCGACCCCCAGTTCGCGTTGCAGCAGCGGGAGCGCGGGCTCCACCACGGATTGGAGCGTGCCGAGGGCGAGGGCCAGGACGCCGAGGGCGGCCGTGGACAGCTTCCCCAGGGGAACCGGGGGCGCCGGGACTTCGGGTGTGGGCGTCTTGTCGTCTTCGGTGAGGAGCACGCCCCCGACACTTCCGCGCGCCGCGCGGCGGGGCATCGTCCCCCGTCACCGTCTTCCCCCTGGTGCGCCCGGACCAGTCGCCCACGCGCCCTGGTGCGCACGCACTACAGGGGGCTCGCGGTGGGGCGGGTGGCGCCGCCCCACCGCAAGCCTCGGTCAGGTCATGGTGCAGGTCACGGTGGGCACGGGGTTGGCGCCCGTGGAGGTGCCGATGAAGCCGAACGTGGCGGTGCCGCCGGCGGCGACCCTGCCGTTGTAGCCGGCGTTGCGCACGGTCACCTCCTGGCCGTTGGTGGTGGCCACGCCGTTCCACAGGTTGCCCACGGTCTGGCCCTGGGCGAGGGTCCACTTGGCGGTCCAGCCGGTGGTGGCGGTGGCGCGGGTGTTGCGGACGGTGACCTCGGCCTGGTAGCCGCCACCCCACTGGCCGGTCACGCGGTAGGTGGCGGTGCAGCCGGTGACCGGGATGTCCCAGGTCGTGGTGGTCGTCGTGGTGGTGGTCGTGGTGCCGCCGAGGGCTTCGTACACGGCCCAGTACGAGGGCTTCTTGGCGAAGCCCTCGTCGTAGATCAGGGCCGCGCCCTCGCCGGGGAACACCGAGGGGATCCAGGAGTGGCCGTCGGAGAAGTCCCAGACGGTGATGCCGACGCAGCGGGCCACGGCCAGGCAGGCGTTGACCACGGTCCGGTAGTCGGCGGCCTGCTGGGCGTCCTTGGCGGCGTCGCGGGGCGTGCGCATGCGGATGTCGAGCTCGGTGATGGCGACGTCGACGCCGAGGTCCGCGAAGCGCTGGATGTTCTGCTTCAGGGTGCTCGGGACCTGGCCGAGGATGAGGTGGGCCTGGAGGCCGACGCCGTCGATGGGGATGCCCTGCTGCTTGAACGACTTCACCAGGTTGTAGACGGCGTCGCTCTTGGCGTTGACGCCCTCGATGTTGTAGTCGTTGTAGTAGAGCTTGGCGTTCGGGTCGGCGGCGCGGGCGGCCTTGAACGCCTCGGCGATGTAGCCGTCGCCGATCTTCTGCTGGAACACCGACTGCCGCCGGGTGCCGTCCTCCTCGAACGCCTCGTTGACCACGTCCCAGTGGATCACCTCGCCCTTGTAGTGGCCGGCGACGTTGGCGACGTGGTTGCGCATGACGCCGAGCAGCTCGCCGGCGGGCACGCTGTCGATCCAGCCGGGGAGCTGGTTGTGCCACACGAGGGTGTGCCCGCGCACGACCTGGTCGTGGGCCTGGGCGAAGGCGACGATCTGGTCCGCCTGGCTGTAGTCGAACCGCCCGCGCTCGGGCTCGGTGTACATCCACTTCTGGGTGTTGCCGACGGTGATCTGGTCGAACTCGCTGCCCAGCACGGCGGTGTAGGCGGCGTTGGTCAACGTCGGGTTGTCCGTCGCCGAGCCGAAGTAGCGGCCCTTCGCGGCGGCGAGCTGCCCGAGGGTCGGCGAGGCGTCCGCCGAGGACGGCGCGGCGACCGCCATGCCGACCGCGAGCGCGCCCGCGACGGCGACCGTCGTCGCGGCGAGGACGCGGCGGGCGCGCCCTGCTGGTGCTGACATGTGTGTTCTCCTGACATCGGTGTCGGGACCGGCCGCACCACCGGGCTCCGTCACCGGCGGTCGAAAGTTTCGACTTTGAGGCCGATCTTTCGAGATCAACTCGTCAATGTAGCCACGCGCCGTTCCGGGCGTCAACGCACCGAAGTGCTAAAAGTCCCTGCGGCGCCTTTAGCCTCGACTGTCGCATGTGGACGGACAGATCCCCCGCTAGCGGGCTCGCGCCACCACCCCCCGGGGGGAGAGACCTAGGTCACCATCCCGCCCGCGCGGCCGCCGTCGATCACTAACGTCACGGACGTGCGCGCCGTCTTCCCCGGTTCCTTCGACCTGGCCACGCGGGGACACCTCGACGTGGCGCGCCGGGCCGCGGACATGTTCGACGAAGTCGTCATGTGCGTCCTGACGAACCCGGAGAAGGCCGGCCGCGGCAGGCTCGCCCTCGACGAGCGCCTGACCCTGCTGGCCGACCTGACCGGCGACCTGGTCAACGTCACGGTGGACTCCAGCCCCGGCCGACTGCTGGTCGACTACTGCCGCGAGGCGGGCATCGGCGTGATCGTGCGAGGCGTGCGCACGTCGGAGGACCTGGCGCACGAGTGGCCGATGGCCTGGATGAACCGCCACCTGAGCGGCATCGAGACGCTCTTCGTCCCGGCCGGCGCCGAGCACGCGCACATCTCCTCGACCCTCGTCGCGGCGACGACCCGGCGGTAGCGCCCGGCCGCGAGGCCAGGTGAGACGCGCCCGGCCGCCGAACAGCCGAATCGCCGTCCGGTTCCGGACAGGCCGGTTGACGACCACACCGCGCGGGCCGGATGGTTCCCCCAGGGATCTGGGAGCGCGCCCAGAACCCGGGGCAGCGCCGACGAC
>NZ_JBHWIE010000217.1:0-12750 GCF_042732085.1 Actinosynnema sp. NPDC059797 | reverse complement strand
CTCTCGTGCCTCCCCGCGCCGCTGGTCGTGGAGTTCCCGGCGCGCGCCTCGGAGCTGGCGCCCACCCGGCACGCGCTGCGCGCCTGGCTCGACCGCTGCGGGCTGGACCGGGAACAGGTCCAGGACGTGCTCATCGCCGCCGGGGAGGCGTGCGCCAACGCCGTCGAGCACGCCTACCGCGACGTGCCCGCCGGTGTGGTCCGACTGGAGGCGTCCGTGGCGGCGGACCGGCTCAACCTGACCGTGACCGACGACGGGCGGTGGCGGCCGGCGGAGCCCGACACGAGCGGCTACCGCGGCCGGGGCATCAAGGTGATCCGCGCGCTCGTGGCGGAGCTTGCCGTCGTCCCCGGCCCGACCGGCACGACCGTCGAGATGGACGTGAGGATCCCGCGATGACCGCAGAACTCGCCCTGGTGCCCTCCCGGACGCCCGACGGCGGCCCGCTGCTGACCGCGTCGGGTGAGATCGACCTGTCCAACGTCGGCGGGTTCGCCGACGCCGTGGCGGCGGGCGTGGCGGGCGGTGAGCAGCTGACCGTCGACCTCACCGCCGTCGACTACCTGGACAGCGCCGCGCTCAACGTGCTGTTCGACCACGCCGACCACATCCGGGTCGTGGCCGCCAGGCTGCTGCTGCCCCTGTTCCGGGTGTGCGGCCTGACCGAGCTGGTGGAGGTCGATCAGGCCGCGACGTGACCTACGCGGCGCGGTCCGCGGCGGCGCACCGCACGTGCGGCGCGAGGGCGTCGGCGATGAGCGCGTACCCGGCGGGGGAGGGGTGGAAGCGGTCGCCGGAGAACAGCGCCGGCTCGGCCTTGAACCTTGCGAACAGCTCGGGGCCGACCGTCGCCACCGTGCCGCCCGCCAGCCGGACGGCGTCGGCCTGGACCCGCGCGTACATCTCGCTGGCCCGCGAGACCAGCTCGCGGTAGGCGGGTGGGACGTGGGAGACGATGCCGAGGTCCGGTGCGGTCGCCACCACGACCGCGGCGCCGGCCCGGCGGAGGTTGGCGACGGCGTCGTGCAGCAGCCGGGCGCCGATCGCGGGTGGGGTGAAGGAGGTCAGGTCGTTCGCGCCGATCACGAGCAGCGCCAGGTCGACGCCGCCGGGCAGGGCTTCGCGCACCTGCTCGGCGAGGTCGATCGACCGCGCGCCGGAGACCGCGTGGACCCCGAGGTCCACGTGGTGCCCGTCCGCCCGCAGCGCGTCGGCCAGCCGGTGGCCCAACGTCTGCTCGGCGCTCGTGCACCCGACGCCGAAGGCGAGCGAGTCGCCGAAGACGCGGAAGCGGAGAGTTTTCGTCATCACCAGGTACAACGCTTCGCGACCTTGAGATGATCCCATTGCTACTTGCGTCACACCCCTAGGACGTCGGGCCGTTGACCTCCCGATCACGTGGTGACGCGCCCGCCGCGACCGGAACGGGTGAACTCGGCGACGCCCGCTTGCCCGACCGGCCGGTCCTGGGAGGGTCGTGAGCCGGAACGCCCCCCGACCACGGAGCCGACGTGCGCCTGTCCTACCTCACCTACCGCGACGCGCTCAGCTCCATGGGCGACCCCCGCGCCGACGCCGCCGTGGCCGACCTGGTCGACGCCGGGCGCTTCGACCCCGGGACCGCAGATCCGCTGTCCGTCCCGGGCCGGGCGGACGCGCTGCCGGTCCGGGCGTTCCTGGAGGGCGTGCCGAGGCTGCCGCCGTGGGTGAGGCCCGAGCGGTTGCGGCGGATCGCGTCGTTCTTCCGGCGGCGCGGCGCCGGGCTGGCCGCCGTGCAGGCGACCGCCGGGCTCGTCGGCACCTACCTGTCGCCGCCCAGCGCGCGGGCCCTGCGCGCGGCGCGCGAACTCGGCCTGCCGCACCGGCGACCGACCCGCGCCGCCCGGCTGTTCACCGGGCTGGCCGACCCCGAGGCGTTCAGCGGCGCCCGGATCGCCCCGCTGTGCTCGCGGACCCGCCTGGCGCACGCGGCGGTGCGGCGACTGCTGCCGCGCGTGGGCCGGTGGGACGGCGCGGAGCCGCCGCTGTCCCAGCTGAACGTCGCGGGCGCGGTGCTCACGCTCTCCGTGGGCGGCCCGGACGCGCTGGCCAGGGTCGGCGTCCCGACGACCGAGGAGGAGCGGGAGGACCACCACTACGCCTGGCGGATCATCGCCCACTTCCTCGGCGTGCCCGACGAGTACCTGCCGGACTCCGCGGCCGAGGCGCGCGAGCTGTGGGACGAGGTCCGCGCCCACGAGTGGGGGCCCAGCGAGGCGGCCGTCCAGCTCACCCGCGCCACCATCGGGAGCTACCAGGAGCACGTGCCCGCCGAGCTGCGCGCGGCCGTGCCCGGGTTCGTGCGGCGGGCGCTGACCGACGAGCACGCCGACCTGGCGGGGGTGCCGGAGGGCGCGTTCGACGACCGCGTCCTGGCGGCTCTCGGGGAGGCCGTCGAGCGCATCGCCCGTGAGGCGGCGGTGGTGCCGCGACCCCGTTCGGCGCGGCCGGTCGAACAGGGGGCTGCCACCTGATCGCGTGGGCTTGCCCGGGCCGGGGTTCTTCGAGGTGCTCATTCGTGACCCGGTGAACCTGGTGTTCGTCGCTCGCTGCTGGTCAGAACGTCCCCAGCGCGTCCGCCAACCCGGAGATCTCGCGCACCTGCGCCGCGGTCAGGTGGCGGACGTCCCAGAGCAGCGCGGCCACGTCCGCGGCCGCCGCGGAACGCTCACCGCCCCCGACCGCTCCCCGCACGCCGGTCAGGGCTCGCAGGGTTTCGCCCGGGACCCCGAGCACGGTCGCGAACCCGCCGAGGAGTTCGGCGTCGAGTTCCCGGACGCCGCGTCCCACCGCGCCGATCGTCGCCGCCGCCGGGTAGACGCCCGACATCAGCTGCACCACCTTGGCCGCCGAGTACCAGCCCAGGTTCCGCAGGGCCGGCATCCTCACCAGGAGGGAACCGAAACCCGGGGGATACTCCTCGTGAGGCCGCGGCTGTCGGGGAGGGGCGATTCGCGGCGGCTCGGGCAGGGACCGGGCGAAGTCGCGCAACCGCCGCCTGTCGGGCTCGGGCACGCGGAGCGCGCGCCGCACGAGCAGGGGCAGTTCCCGACCGGCGCCCTCATCGCGGGGCAACGCATCGCCGCAGAAGCGTTCACTCCACGTGCTGGGTGACCGTACCCCGCACGAAGTACCGCTGGGCCACCAGGAACAACAGCACCATCGGCACCGTGGCGACCACGCTCGCCGCGAGCACCAGCTCCCACTGCGCCTCGCCGCCCTCGCCGAACCGGTCCAGCACGGCCTTCAACCCGCGCGGCAGCGTGTAGAGCTCCGGTTCGCGCAGGTAGATCAGCGGTTTGATCAGGTCCGTCCAGGCGGCCTTCAGCTCGAACACGAACACCACCACCAGGCCCGGCCGCGCCAGTGGCAGCGCCATGGCGGTGAACAGCCGCCACGCGTTCGCGCCGTCGACCTTGGCCGCGTCGAACACCTCCCGCGGCAGGCCCAGGAAGAACTGCCGCAGCAGGAAGATGTAGAACGCCGAGCCGAACAGGTTCTGCGCCCACAGCGGGACCTGCGTGGTCGCCAGGCCCAGCGCGTGCCACTCCAGGTACACCGGCACCATGGTGACCGCGGCGGGCAGCATCATCGTCGCCAGCACCACGCCGAACAGCGCGTCGCGCCCCCGGAACCGGAACATCGCGAAGCCGAACGCCACCAGCGCGCTGGCGACCGTCGCCGCCGCGGCCGCCGCCACGCCCACCGCGACGCTGTTGCCGACCCACGTCAGCAGCGGCACCGCCCGCCACACCTCGACGTAGTTCCCCGGCGAGAACGGGCGGGGCAGCAGCGCGTTGTCGAACACGTGCGCCCGGTCCTTCAGCGAAGCGCTGACCAGCCACCAGAACGGGTAGCCGAACGCCAGCGTGACGACCAGCAGCCCCGCCCCCACCCCGAGCCGCTTCACGACCGGTCCCCCTCGTAGTGCACGTACCGGCGGGACAGGCGCACCTGGACCGCGGTGACGACCGCGATGATGGCGAACAGCCCCCACGCCAGCGCGGAGGCGTAGCCCATGCGCAGCGACCCGAAGGCCTCCTGGAACAGGTGGATCACGTAGAACAGCGCCGCGTCGCCCTCGGCCGACTGCCGGGCCCGCGCCCCGAAGAACATCGCGTACGCCTCGGTGAAGACCTGGAGCGAGGCGATGGTGTTCACCACGGCGGTGAAGTAGACCGTGCCGCTGATCCCCGGCAGCGTGACGTGCCAGAACTGCCGCCACGGGCTCGCGCCGTCCAGCCGCGCCGCCTCGTAGCGCTCCAGCGGCACGCGGGTCAGCGCCGCCAGGTACAGCACGGCGGTGCTGCCCACGGTCCACAGGCTCATCACCACCAGGCCCGGTTTGATCCACGTCGGGTCGGTGGTCCAGTTCGGGCCGGTGAAGCCGAACCAGCCCAGGAACGCGTTGACCGCGCCGTTCTGGCCGTTGAGCAGCAGCAGGAACATCGCGGCCAGCGCCACCGGCGGCGTCATCACCGGCAGGTAGACGATCGTGCGGAAGAACCCGGCGGCCCGGCCCGCGCGGCGCAGCAGGCTCGCCAGGCCCAGCGCCAGCACGATCTGCGAGGGCACGTGCAGGGCGGTGAAGAACACCGTGTTCCACAGCGCGGTGCCGACCCGCTCGTCGGTGGCCAGCTCGCGGTAGTTGTCCAGCCCCACGTAGGTCGGCGGCGCCAGCATGTCGTAGTGGGTCAGCGACAGCCACAGGCTGAACAGCATCGGGCCCGCGGTGAAGGCCAGGAAACCGATGATCCACGGCGACAGGAACAGCCAACCCGCGCGCGCCTCGCGCTTGGTGACCGACATGGCGCTACCTCCCGCCCACGCGCTTGAGCGCGCGCTCGGCTTCGCGTTGGGCCTGCGCCATCGACTCCCGCGCGTCCTGCTGCCCGTTGAGCACGCGGTTCACCGCTCCCTCCCAGGCCCGCACCAGCTCGCTGGCGGCCGGGCTCGGCGGCACGGCGAACGCGGTCTCCTGCAACGCCAGCACGGTCGGCACGCCCTGCCTCAGCACGCGGTTGTCGCCGGGGTCGAACACCTCGCGGTGGATGCGCTCGTCGGCGACGCGGTTGGCGGTGAACGTGCCGCCGTAGGGCTTGCCGGCGGCGGCCAGCGCGTCCCGGCGGGCCTTCGCGGCGGTGACCCAGGTGTCCGGCGCGGTCATGGTGGCGATGAAGTCGCAGGCCGTGCCGGGGTGCCGGGAACCCTTCGGGATCGCCCAGGCCGAGCCGTAGGAGTCGGTGAGCGGGTTGCCCCGCCGGTCGGTGAACGGCACGACCGTCACGTCCACGTCGGGTGAGTTGGTGGCCAGGGTGTTGAGGTACCAGGAGTCCATCACCATGGCGGCGAGCTGGCCGGTCACGTAGTGGTTGTTCGCGCCGAACTGGTCGAAGGTGTCGCGGAACGCCTTGAACGACGCCCAGCCGCCCTGCCGGTCGACCAGGTCGGCGGTGGCGCGGACCGCCTCGACCACGCGCGGGTCGTCCAGGCGGGCGCCGGGGCCGGCCAGGTCCGCGCCGTTGGCCTTGGCCCACAGCGGCAGGAACTCCGGCACCTTGGGGTCGAAGCCGATGCGCTGGGGCCTGCCGCCGTCGAGCCGGGCGAGGCGGTCGGTGAGCGCGGGCAGGGCGGACCAGTCGGTGGTGGTGAGGGCGGCGGGGTCGAGGCCGGCCTCGCGCACCACCGGGTTGTTGATGATCAGGAGCCGGAGGGTGGAGAACTCCGGCACCCCGTAGACCCTGCTCTCGTGGGTGACCTGGCTCAGGGCGGCTTCGCGGAACTGGCCCAGGTCGACGTCGTGCCGGGCGAGGCAGTCGTCCAGCGGTTGGACCGCGCCGCGGGCCGCGTAGCTGCCGAGCTTGGAGCGTTCGGCGTAGACCAGGTCGGGCGGGTCGCCCGCGGCCACGGCCGACAGGAACTGCTGCTCGTCGAACGCGCCCTCGTTGATGCGGAGGTCGATGTCGGGGTAGGTGCTGCGGAAGACCTCGACGCGTGCGGTGGCGTGCTCGTCGGGGAGGCCGAAGCCCATGGTCACCAGGGCGTTGGGCGCGTCGCCGGGCCGGTCGCCCAGGCCACCGCAGCCCGAGATCGCCAGCAGGGACGCTGAGATGAGCAGGAGCACGCGCATGGCCGCCTCCGGCGTTGATCGACACCGGAACTGTTCCCGCTCCGGGGCCCGGTCACACCCAGGTCGCCCGGATGGCCCATCGCGGTCCACTGTGGATGATCATTTCACTGGTCGCGGGCGCGCGGCTCGTGGAGTCCTGGACGTGGAACTCGGCGGTCCTGGGCGTACGACTCGGTGGTTCTGGGCGTACGACTCGCGCGTGCTGGAGGTACGACTCGCGCGTGCTGGGCGTACGACTCGCGGTGTCCGAGTGGAGGACACGTGATGTCCGAGTGGAGGACACGCGGTGGGTCAGGGGGTGGACTCGGCGGTGGCGTCGGCGGCTTCGGCCAGGTCCAGGGTGCTGCCGGTGAGCTTGCCCCGGACGGTGAGGGCCTCGGCTAAGCGGGTCAGGTAGGTGCGGCGGACGGGGGCGGTGAGCGGGGTCCGCCGGACGGCGGTGCGGTAGCGGATGATCGCCTCGTCCAGGTCGGCGCGCCTGCCGGTGCGGGCGTAGCGGCGGCCCACCAGGTCGGCCAGCGCGACCTGGCACGCGGTGCGGTTCCAGCCCTGGTCGGCGTGCGGCGCCTTGAGCGCGTCCCGGTAGGCGGCGATCGCGTCGTTGAGGTCGACGGGGTCGTCGTTGAGGCGGAACCGCCTGGCCAGGGCGTTGCCGAGGGCTTCGGCGCCGGCGGCTCGGCGGGGGTCGGCGACCGTGGTGTCGCGCAGCGCGCGTCGACACCGGGCCACGGCCTCGTCGACGCCCTCGTCGCCACTCCCGTGGTCGGCCGTCAGCTGCTCCTGGCCCCACCCGCTGGACAATGACCCTCCCGGTGCTCCGAACGGCCGCCGTGGTGCGGCCGTCAAGGCAAAGCCGCGGCGGGTGGGACAACCCTACTCGTCGGCCGGGACACGCCGGGTGACGGGACGGACCTGCACTGAGGGGCCAGGTTCACGGTGGGCGGCGGGCCCCTCGACCGCGGGCTAGGCTCGCGGTGTGGACGACGCTTCGAAGGCCTCCGACGCCAACCCCGAGCACGCCCAGGGCGGCACCTACTCGGTCAAGGGCAAGGAGTACACCCGCGACACCCGCTACATCACCACGCGGATCACCGCGGACGGCCGCGACGGCTTCCCCGTCGAAGCCGGCCGGTACCGGTTGGTCGCGGCACGCGCGTGCCCGTGGGCGAACCGGGCGATCATCGTGCGCAGGCTGCTCGGCCTGGAGGACGCGCTGTCGATCGGCATGCCCGGCCCCACGCACGACGCCCGGTCGTGGACCTTCGACCTCGACCCCGGCGGCCGGGACCCGGTGCTGGGCATCGAGCGCCTCCAGGAGGCCTACTTCAAGCGCGACCCGGAGTACCCGCGCGGGATCACGGTGCCGGCCATCGTCGACACCACGACCGGCGCGGTGGTGACCAACGACTTCGCCCAGATCACCCTCGACCTGTCGACCGAGTGGCGCGAGCACCACCGCGAGGGCGCGCCCGACCTGCTGCCCGAGGCGCACCGCGACGAGATCGACGAGGTGAGCCGGCGGGTGTTCACCGAGGTGAACAACGGCGTGTACCGGTGCGGGTTCGCGGGCAGCCAGGAGGCTTACGACGAGGCGTACGCGCGCCTGTGGACCGCGCTGGACTGGCTGGAGGAGCGGCTGACCGACCGGCGGTACCTCGTCGGCGACACCATTACCGAGGCGGACGTGCGGCTGTTCACCACGCTGGTGCGCTTCGACCCGGTCTACCACGGCCACTTCAAGTGCAACCGGAACAAGCTGGCCGAGATGCCCGCGCTGTGGGCGTACGCGCGCGACCTGTTCCAGACGCCCGGTTTCGGCGACACGGTCGACTTCTGGCAGATCAAGCGGCACTACTACGTCGTGCACACCGACATCAACCCGAGCGGCATCGTCCCGGCCGGGCCGGACCTGTCCGGGTGGGTGACGCCGCACGGGCGGGAAGCGCTGGGCGGTCGGCCGTTCGGCGACGGCACGCCGCCGGGGCCGGTGCGCGAGCCGGTCGACCCGGCTCACACGCCGCTGTCCCGCTGACGCCGGCGGGTCCTGCGAGGGCCGTTGGTCGACGCCGGCGCAGGCCGTTCCCGAGGGTGGTGGGCGGCGCGCCGGCGGGTGCGCGGGTGGCGCGCCGGCAGGTCCCGGGGGTTGTGGGGCGGCGCGCCGGCCGGTCCTGGGTGCGCGGGTGGTGCGCCGGCAGGTCCCGGGGGTTGTGAGGGTGGCGCCGGCGGGTTCCGACGGTCGTCGGTGGGGCCGGCGGGGTCTGAGGGCCGTCTGTCGTGGCGAGTGCGGGGAGGCCGTCGGTCGGTCAGCCCTCCCCGCACGGCTTCATCAGGGGGCTCCACTCCCGCGCCAGCTCGGCCGCCAGGCGCATGTTGGCCGCCGCCGCGTCGAGCGTCCGCCTGCCGTACCCGCACGCCGCCGCCACGCCCGCGACCGGCGCGCCCAGCGCCTCCACGGTCAGGGACAGCGCCCGCCTCGTCGCCTCCGGGTGCGCCTCGGCGACCACGCCGGCGATGACGTCCACGCCCCGTCGCAGGTGCCGCAGCGCCGCGAAGAACGCCGGGTCCGTGGGTGGCGCGGTGTCGCCGCTGGTCACCGGCAGGTGGACGGTCGGCATCGGCAGGCGCAGCCGGGCGAGCAGGTCGGCCAGCCCGTTGAGGAACTCGACCGCGGGTTCCAGGTCGGACGGGGCGAACACGGGCACGTGCTCCAGGTCCCCGTAGCACAGGTGCAGCACCCAGCTGACCCTCGGCGCGGCCCGCAGCACCTCCGCCACCTGCCCGCTCAGGTCGCGGGTCAGCATCGGCCACGCCTCGCGCGAGGTCCGGTGGTAGGCCACGAGCACGGCCGGCGTCTCCAGCTGCAGCTGCACGCGGTCGCCCCAGGCGGCGGCCAGCGCGGCGACCTCGCCGACCACCGCCTCCTGCACCGCGGGCATCCAGTCGCGGGCCGCCTCCACCGAGCCCGAGGCGAACAGCGCCAGGTCCAGCGAGTTGGGGACGCCCACCTGCACCCGGACGCCAGTCGTGCCGAGCGCGTCCAGCGCCGCGAACGCCGTCTCGGCCTGCGCAGGGCGGCCCGGGGCCACGTCGCCGGGCAGCAGTCGGTGACCGGGCCGGATCCGGTAGTAGGGCATGTCGTCGTAGCCGCGGCTCGCGCCGCCGCGCACCTGCTCCAGGCCGGGCACGGCGGCCAGCCCCTCGAGCCAGTCGATGATCCAGCGCGGGTCGCGGTCGTAGGGCAGCGCGGTCAGCTCCGCGCCGGCGCGGTGGCCGAGGAACCAGCTCATCGCGGCCCTCGCGTCCTCGCACAGCGGGTGCGGCAGCGAGCCCACCAGGTGGACGGGCAGCGGGCGCGACGTCCAGTGGGCTGGCGTCGCCGGGGATTCCGGGATTGTCTTCATGGCGGGTCCTGACTGTCGCTGGGGGCCGGGTTTCGGAGACATGGTGACAGCTCCGAGCGGGTCCACATGATCACCGAACGCCTGGCGCAAAGATCATCCACGCGATCGTGTGACGTCTCGTCCCAGAGCGCGGGATCGTTGGGGGACAGCGAGAAGCGCCTCGGAGCAGGGGTTTCGTCACTCACACGAGTGGAATGCCGCGGGATGCGCCCTCCCGACCGGACGGACCCCGTCCGCTGTGCTGCACTCGAAGGGTCAGGTTGCGCCGCGGACGCCCGCGGCGCACCGGTGGGAGGGAGGCGAGGAGCCGGTCCGGAACCCGTTGGTCCAGCGGTGAACCGGTCCACCCCGGACGCGTCGGCCGCCCGCGGCGCGTTGTCGGCGGTGCCCCCGCGAGGACCTCGTCCCGTGTGGACGCCGCTCCGGATCCGGTCGGTCGCGCGCGGAGCGCGGTGGGGAGTCGACGGCGTGGGGTTGGCCGATTCCCCGACCCTCCGCGCCGACGACCGACCAGGGGGCGGTTCGGCTGGTGGGCGCGGAGGTCTTCTTCCGCGATGTGGTGCCGAACCGCCCCCGGACCGCCCGGGTCGCCGGGACCTCCACTCCCCGGCCGCGGTGACGACGAACCGTGTCCACACGAGACCGGACCGGGCACCGTCCACAACCGCCCACCGCCGTCCACACCGGACCGCGCCGGCCCCCGTCCACCCGAGACCCGGACCCGCTCCCGGGTCGAGGGCGCACTCCGGGAGGAGGATGACCATGCCGACCCGGGTAGCCACGCCTACGACGTGCGGCGCACGCGGCTGCGCGCCGACCACGAGGACGGCGGCGTGCCGCACCGGTACTTCTTCCGGGTCTACGCGGTGGACCGGCCGCTGGGCCCGGGGGAGGGCGTCACTGCCGACGACCTGCGGGCCGCGGTCGAGGGGCGGGTACTGGCGCGCGGCACCCTGATGGGCCTGTTCGGCCGCTGACGCAGGTCAGCCGGGGTCGAGGGTCAGCCCGGGTCGCCGCGCCGCTTGCGGTGGGCGACCCAGCCCAGGTCGACGACCAGCACGACCGCCAGCACGCCCAGCAGCACCGCCGGCCAGGTCAGGCCGGCGCGCCACGCCAGCACGGCCGCCACCCCGTTGAACACGATGCCGAACCCGGCGAGCCACAGCCGCAGGGTCAGCGCGCTGCGCGGTGGCGCGGGCGGCGGCAGTTCCTCGGTCATGTCTCCTCCTCGCGCGGTGGGCTACCCGCGCCGGGGCCCGCCGATGCGGGTGTCAACCCCGCGCGAGGTGCTGCTTGGCGGCCTCGTAGCCCAGGTGCAGCCAGTCGGAGGCCGCGACCGCGAACAGCGTGCTCATGCCCAGCCGGGTGGCGCGCGGCGCGAGCACGCGGCCGGCGGTGAGGGCGGTGGCGACCCAGACGCCCGAGCAGAACGGGCAGGTCACCAGCTCGCCGACGGCGTGGCGGACGCCTTCGCCGCGTGCCGACTCGTTGACCTCGGCCACCCCGGCGGGCTCCTCGTACCGGGTGAACGGGGCGCGCAGCGCGGCGGTGATCGAGCTCTTGGTCAGGAGCCTGCTCGCCTTGTGGGTGGCCACCGAGAGCAGCAGCACGTCCCCGGCGGAGACCTGCTCGGGCAGCCGCGCCCCGGTGCGGCGGCCGACGAGCACGGCCGTCCCGACCAGGAGGGCGTAGGAGCTCATCGCGGACAGGTACCCCGCCAGTGGGCGCTGCTCCCCGTTGGAGTAGGCGGTGCGGATGCGTTCGAAGCTCCGGGCGATCGACATGTGCGGTGATTTGCCGATCGGCGGGAGTTCAAACCGCGTAGCGCGATCGTCCACCCGCCGACCGGCACGCAGTCAGCCCGTCCAGGCGAGCAGCGCCTGGCTGCGCTCGGGGCTGCGCAGCAGCCGCAGGGACTCCTTCTCGAGCTGCCGGATGCGCTCCCGGGTCAGGCCGACCTCGGCCGCGACCTCCTGGAGCGTGCGCGGCCGGCCGTCGTTCAGGCCGTAGCGCAGGGTCAGGATCAGCGCCTGGCGCGGCGGCAGCGTGTCCACCACGTTGAGCAGCTCGGTCACCATGCCGTTGTGCTCGACCACCTCGTGCGCCTGCACGGCCTCGGCGTCCTCGATCAGGTCGGCCACGGAGGTGCCGCCGTCGTCGCCGACCGGCGTCTCCAGGCTGATCGCGGTGCGACCCGCGGCCAGCAGGTCGACCACCCTGGTCAGCGCCGTGCCCGAGGTGGTCGCGATCTCCTCTGGCGTCGGGTCGCGGTCCAGCTCCAGCCGCAGCTTGCGCTCGACCTTGCGCAGCTTGGACAGCTCCTCGAACACGTGCACGGGCAGCCGCACGGTCCGCGTCTGCTCGGCCACGCCGCGTTCGATGGCCTGGCGGATCCACCAGATCGCGTAGGTGGAGAACTTGTAGCCCTTGGCGTAGTCGAACTTCTCCACCGCGCGGATCAGGCCCAGGTTGCCCTCCTGGACCACGTCCAGGAACGGCAGGCCGCGGTAGGCGTGCTTCTTGGCCACCGACACGACCAGGCGCAGGTTCGCCCGGATCATGTGGTCCTTGGCCCGCCTGCCGTCCGCCACGACCTGGCGCAGCGCGCGGCGCCGGTCGGCCTCCATGACGGGGCTCTCCCCGGCGTCGGCGGCGCGCAGCAGCTCGGCGGCGTACACGCCGGCCTCGATGCGCCGGGCCAGGTCGACCTCCTGCTCGGCGGTCAGCAGCGGCGTGCCGCCGACTTCGCGCAGGTAGTGGCCCACCAGGTCGGCGTCCTGCGACCACTCCCGACGGGACGCGTCGGCACGCTGCGGGCGGGTCTTCGTTGCGGTCGTCGAGGACATGCCTTCTCCTTCGGGGGTCGGCCCGCCCTGGGGCACGGGGGAGGGGTCGCTTCGGTGATGGCTCTTCCGGGCGATTTCGCGATGGCTTCGGCGGCTTTCGTCCGTGCCTGATCGAGCGACACCTCGTTCAACGGAGCGTGACGTACGTGCATTCCCTGTCGGGTTACCCGTATGGGGGCGACCTGCAACACAGGAACCGCATGGGTAAGTCTGTGCACAGGGGGTAGTCAAAAAGATGGACCGAGTACCGAATCGCCAGTCGATGGCCTGACCGGGTGGTGTTCCGAACTCGGCGGCGCGTCCCAGGACGCACCGCGGGGCGCGGACCAGGTCC
>NZ_JBHWIE010000216.1:0-12757 GCF_042732085.1 Actinosynnema sp. NPDC059797 | reverse complement strand
GGATGTCGGCGATCGTCTACCTCTTCCACCACCAGGTCCGGGATCGGGCAGCCGATCGGGCTGACCGACGGCCGCTCCAGGTCCGCCGCGGTGATCCGGCGGCGGGTGACGTGCACGCACGTCTCGGTGATGCCGTACATGTTGGTCAGGCGGGGGCGGTCGTCGCCGTACCGCTCGACCCACGGCCGCAGCAGGCCCACGTCGAGGCGTTCGCCGCCGAAGACGACGTGCCGCAGGGCGTAGCGGGCGGGCTCCTCGACGGCGTCGGCCGCGATCAGGGCGCGGAACGCCGACGGGGTCTGGTTGAGCACCGTGACGCCCTCGGCGAGCAGGAGCCTGCGCAGCAGGGCCGGCACGCGGGTGGTGTTCGGGGGCACGACGACGACCCGACCGCCGGTGAGCAGCGGGCCCCACGTCTCCCAGACGGAGAAGTCGAACGACGGTGAGTGGAACATCGTCCACACGTCGTCCTCGCCGAACCCGAACCACTCCCGGGTCTGCGCCACCAGGCGCAGCACGGAGCGGTGCTCGACCACGACGCCCTTGGGCTCGCCGGTCGACCCAGAGGTGTAGATGACGTAGGCGGCCCGGTCCGCCCCGGCGGGCGCGGCGGGCGCGGGCGCGGCGCTCCCGGCGGCCGGGTCCCGGTCGGCGGACCCGCCGAGCCAGACCACGCCGGCGGACAGGTCCGCGGGCAGCGCCCCGGCCGAGCGGGTGGAGGCCACGACGACGGGGACCGCGCTGTCCTGGAACAGGTAGCGCACCCGCTGCTCCGGGTAGTCGGGGTCGATCGGCACGTACGCGCCGCCCGCCTTGCAGATGCCGAGCAGGCCGACCACGAGTTCGGCGCCGCGCGGGGCGCACAGGCCGACCAGGGTCTCCGGGCCGACGCCGACGGCGCGCAGCCGGTCGGCGACCGCGGTCGACGCCTCGTCGAGCGCGCGGTAGGTGAGGACGCCGTCGGCGGCGGTCACCGCGACGGCGTCGGGGGTCCGGGCCGCCTGCGCGGCGAAGACCTCGTGCAGGAGGGTCGCGGGGGACTCGGTCATCTCGTCGCCCCGATCGTGCCGGCGCCGCTCATGCCGGGTCCGGTTTGGCCGTCGCGTAGAGCCCCCAGTGGTGGGGGGTCAGCGCGGTGTCGAGGAAGCTGCCCTGGGTGAACATCCGTGCCCACGTGCCGCCGCCGCCCTTCTCCGGGGCGCGCTCGCGGAAGAAGATCTCCCGGGCGCCCTCGTCGCGCACGTGCAGGCGCATGAGGCTGCGGTAGGTGGACAGCGAGCGCATGTGGATCAGCCAGTGGATGCGGTCCATCGGGCCGAACGCGTCCTCGTAGACCAGCACGGTGGCCTCGCCGGCCAGGTTATCGTTGATCACCTGGGCGGCCTCGCGGGCGAACTGCCTGGCCTCGGAGCGGTAGTCGTAGAGGATCTCGGCGGTCCGGTGCAGCAGGATGCCGGCGTTGGCGGAGTGCAGCAGCTCCTCGTCGGACTGGGTCGTCTGCGCCCGCGCGGGCGGGAGCTCGACGTCGGCGTCCTCGCTCAGGTAGACGTCGGTGCCGCGCTCCAGCTCACCGTCCACCTTGGTCCCGTACATCCCCCAGAACTGGGGCAGCATGACGGTTTCGCTGAGGCTGCCGTCCAGGAACATCCTCGACCAGGTGCCGCCGCCGCGCTCGGGGGCGATGCGCTGCTTGCCGAACAGCGCCCGGTACCCCTCGTCCGAGTCACCCATCCGGACCAGCGTGTCGTACGCGTCCATCGACTTCAGGTGGATGAGCCAGTGGATGCGGTCCTTGACGCCGAAGGTCTCCTCGTACAGGAAGACCGAGGCGACGCCCTCCTGGGTGGTGTTGATGTGCTCCGCCAGTTCCCGGGCGAAGACGCGCGCCTCCGAGTGGAACTCGTTGCGCACCTGGGCGGTCCGCTCGACGATCATGCCCGCGTTGGCGGTGTGCAGGACGCTGCCCGGTGCCAGCGCGGTCTGCCCCTGCGCCCCACGCGCGGGCGACGCCGCGGAGAGCTGTCCACCGGTGAGCGGTTCAGCGATTGTCACGCATTCCTCCTCCAGTCCCCCGCGGCACCAGGTGCCCTGGAGACGCGGGAACCATATATGGCCGATGTAACTCGCAGAGCGTCCAAATGGATGAACGGGCGCGGCCCCTATAACAATTTCGGAGGCGACCCTATGCGTCTACCCGATGGCTCCCCAGCTCACTTTTGAGCATGTCGCCACCGGCCATTACCCGGAGCCACGGAGCGAATACGGAAACGGCATCCTCCATGAGGCGTGCGGCCAGGACATCGACATGACGATTACGCCAATGTGCCAGTTCCGTGCCTTTGAGGTATCGGTTGAACGACCCCATCGCGGGCCCCGTGTGCACCTGGGCGTTGACCCGCTCGCCCGGGCCGCCCCGCAGGGCGGCCCTCGTCCCGTCCACGAAGTAGGCGCGGAAGACCTGGGCCATCCGGGCCCTGGGGTCGCGCAGCGCCCGCTCCAGGTCGGCGGGCCGCTCGCGGCGCAGGTACTCCTCGGTGGTGCGCCACACCTCGGCCAGGGGCCGCCGGAAGAACCTGCTCTCCAGGGACGCCACCGTGGCCGCGTCCAACTCCTCCAACGAGCCGTGCCTGCGGTACAGCTCGTAGAGCCTGGTGGCGCGGGCCGCGAACAGCGTGCCCCGGCGGGCCACCTGCACGCGCGCGCCCAGCTCGAACATGTCGCCGGCCGGCGCGTAGGCGGTGTCCTGCAAGTCCAGGCCCGCGAGCAGGTCCTTGACGTCGTCGGACACCCCCGCCTCCGGGGTGCACTGGTTGATCGACCCGGTCACCACGAACTCCGCGCCGAGCAGGAAGACCGCCGCCACCGCCTCGGGCGAGCCGAGGCCGCCCGCCGCGCCGACCCGGACCCTCCGCGCGTAGCGCTGCTCCGCCATGACCTCGTCGCGCAGCCGGCACATTGCGGGCAACAATGTCAAGGCCACGCCGCCGTCGGTGTGCCCAGCCGAATCGGATTCCACGCAGACGTCCCCGGCGACCGGCAGCCGAATGGCCGCAGCGGCCTCCGCGCGGGTGAGGTGGCCGCACGCGACCAGGTCGTCCAACAATGATCGCGGGGGTGGCCCCATGAATGCGGCGGCGACTTCCGGGCGGGAAACCTTGGCCAGCACGTGACGCACGGCGACCGCATTCCCGTGCTCGTCGTGGTGCGCGCCGGAGAACCGGAACCGGACCACCGGCGCGGTCACCGCCGCGTACCCCGCGGCCTCGACGTGGCGCACGTCGTGCCGCAGGCAGAGGGACACCAGGGCGTGCTCGCGGGCGTCGTCGTCGAGCCCGTGCAGCAGGTTCACGCCGAAGCGCCCGCCGCGCCCGAGTTCGCGCGACAGCCGGGCCACCGCATCCTCGACCACGTGCTCGCGCAGACCCCCGGCGCCGAAGAACCCCATCAGCCCGGCCCGCGCCATGCGCAGCACCAGCTCCACCGACGAGATGCCGTGGTACATCGACCCGGCCAGGTAGGCGTAGCGGAGCCCGTAGTCGGCGCGGAACTCGGCCGACCCCAGGTCCTCGGGGCGCAGTCCGGGCCCGACCGGCGCGACGGCGGGCGGGGGCGGGACCACCGGGACCGGTGTCGCCGGGACCCTCGTCGTCGGGACCGACGGGGCGGGGGGTTGGGGCAGCGGGCGCTCCAGGGCCTTGCGCCACAGACCGGTCAGCACGGTGCCCGGCCCCAGTTCACGCAGCTCGTCCACCCCGGCGCGGCGCAGGTGGTCCACGGTGCGCGCCCACTGGACCGGCCTGACGATCTGCTCGGCCAGCAGTGCGGCGACCCGGCCGGGGGCGTACGGCTCCCCCGTCACGTTGGCCACGACGGGGACCACCGGGTCGGCGAAGGTCTCGGCCTCGACGACCCGCCGGAACTCCTCGGCCGCGCCGGCCATGTAGCGGGAGTGGAAGGCGGCGCTGACGTTCAGCGGCACGCAGCGCACGCCGGGCAGGGCGGTGAGCACCGGCGCGAGCGCGCCGAGGCTGTCCCTCGGACCGGACAGCACGACCTGGTCGGGGGCGTTGACGTTGGCCGGGTCCACGTCCGGCGCGTGCTCGGCGGCCAGTTCGGCCACCCTCCCCGCGTCCAGGCCGAGCACCGCGAGCATCCCGCCGCCGCTCGCCTCCCCCATCAGCTCGCCGCGCCTGCGGACCATGCGCAGGCCGGCCGCGAAGTCGAAGACGCCCGCCGCGAACAGGGCCGCGTACTCCCCCAGGCTGTGCCCGGCGAAGTACGCCGGCAGCGGTTCGCGCTCGCGCGCGTCGAGGAAGGTCAGGGCGCCCACGACGAACAGCGCGGGCTGGGCGTAGCGGGTCTGGCGCAGCAGGTCGTCGGGGTCGCGCAGGAGCAGGTCGCGCACCGGGAGTCCCAGCTCGCGGTCCGCCTGCGCGACCAGGTCGGGGAAGCGGTCGAGCACCTCCGCGCCCATGCCGCGGCGCTGCGCGCCCTGACCGGGGAAGACCCATGCCTGCACGGACACTCCTCACCTCGACGCGGGACGGGCGTCAGCGTTCCCAGGGGAACCGCTGCTCGGTCACGAACGCGGCCATCCGCTCGCGCACGGTGGCCGAGTCGAGCAGCCGGCGGAACTCGGCGACGGCGGTCCGCTCGACCTCGTCGGTGACGATCCACATGCGCCGGAAGTAGCGCTTGACGTCACCGACGGTGACCGGGTCGACCTTGCCCACCCGGAACACCAGCCGGCGCAGCAGCGGCTCGAACTCCTCCGCGCGCGACACGGCCTCGTCGACGAGGTTCCACCGCTGCGCGCGGTCGACGTCGACCGCGGTGGTGGTCAGGGTCATCGAGTAGGCGGCCTGGAAACCCGACCGCCGGATCAGGAACGGCGTGACGCAGGCGGGCAGCAGGCCCCACAGCGCCTCGGGCAGGCTGAACTGCGCCCGGGCCGTGGCGTGCACCAGGTCGCAGGCGGCGACGATGCCGACGCCACCGCCGGTGACCCGGCCGTCGACCTGGGCCACGACCACCCTGGGCGTCTCGGTGAGCCGCCGCAGCACGCCCAGGAACTGGGCGCCGCCGCGCTCGGCGGGTCGGGCGCCCGGTTCGGCCGCCGAGGCCAGGTCCATGCCCGAGCAGAACACCCCGCCGGTCGCGCGCAGCACCACCACGCGGCAGCGCGGGTCGGCCTCGGCGGCGTCGAGCACCCGGTGCAGGTCGGCCAGCAGGTCGCCGGTGATGCTGTTCTGCTCGCCCGGCCGGTCGAGCACCGCGGTGCAGACCTCGCCGTCCAGGCTCGCCCGCACCGCGGGGGTGGTCGTCAGCTCCACCGGTACTCCCGGTGGAAGTCGCGGATCTCGTCGAGCACCAGCAGCCCCCGACCGGCGAAGCGGTCGTCGTAGACGTCCTGGTACTCCTTGGTGTCGAAGACGTGGTCGCGCACGCCGCTCATCCGGTGCGCGGCCCCGTCGACCAGCACCTCGTACTCGGGCATCTCCAGCGGCCTGCGCTCGGCGATGCGCCGGCCGACGCCGGCGGCGGCCAGCCGCGCCTTGGCCCCCGGCGGCACCACGCCGCTGTAGAACTCCGACGCGCACCCCGAGCCGTAGGAGAACATCCCGAGCCGGCTGGGCCGGTCGAACGCGCCGTGGTCGATGGTCGAGCACAGCGCCAGGTACAGCGCGGCGGAGTACACGTTGCCGACCTCGGCGCAGTACTCCAGGGAGCCCGCGACCCGCTCGGCGAAGTCCGCGTCGATCTCGGCGGCCGACAGCCCCGCGTGCCGGCGCACCAGCGTGCGGTGCGCGCCGCGGACCATGCCGGCGAACGGGGTGTGCAGCACCAGGTGGTCGAAGGTCGTCACGACGTCCGCGCCGACGACGCGCTCGGCGTAGTGGCGGTAGCTCTGCTCCAGGCACTCCAGGTAGGACAGCAGCGACAGGTCGGAGTCGCCCGCCTCCAGGTCCGGCCGGGGGCGCAGGGTGTCCATCACCTCGTGGCTGTAGTAGCCGTTGGCCCCGGCGTCGAGGGCGAGGACGTCGGCCCGCCGGCTGACCAGCATGGCCACCGCCCCCGCGCCCTGCGACGGCTCCCAGTAGGTGCCGCGAGCCGCCGCCATCGCCGCGTCGGCGGCGATGACCAGGGCTTTCACCTCGGGATCGGGGTGGGTGCCGACGAATGCCGCGGCCATCTGGAGCGCTGCGGTGCCGCCGTAGCAGGCGTGCTTGACCTCGAACGAGCGGCAGCGCCTGGGCAGGCCGAGCGCCTCGTGGACGTAGGTGCTGATGGGCTTGCCGAAGTCCACGCCGGACTCGGTGCCGACGATCACTAGCTCGACCGCCTCGCGCTCGTCCGGCGCCAGGGCGTCGACCAGCGGCTTGGCGGCGTTGACGGCGTTGGTCACCGCGTCCTCGCACGGCAGCCCGACGGACTTCCGCCGCATCATCAGGTTCTCGAACCGCCGCTGGTCGAGGTCGCGCGCCAGGAACAGCTCGCGCACCCCGACGCTGGTCCGGCCCACGTAGGCGTCGATGGCCTCGATGCCCACCGCTGAATCCGTCGTCACTGGCACCCCTCGCTCCGGTCGTCCTGGTCGGTGGCGGCGTCAGCTGCCGGCCGCGCCGGGGTAGTGCGGGATGAGCACGGTGTCGCGCAGGGAGCCGTCGAGGAACAGCGCGCCCCAGTCGCCGCCGCCCGCCTGGTCCGGCACGCGCTGCTTCGCCAGCAGCGCCCGGAGCTCGTCGTTGCCGGTCTCCTGCTCCAGGACGGCGCGGTAGTCGTCCAGGGTGCGCAGGTGGATCATCCAGTGGATGCGGTCCTGGGTGCCCCACTGCTCCTCGTAGAGGAAGACCGTGCAGCGCCCGGCCAGCTCCCGGTTGAGGTGCGCACCCCACTCGAAGGCGAACTTGCGACCCTGCTTGCGCAGCGCGTAGCGGACCTGGCCGGTGCGGTGCAGCACGACCCCGGCGTTGCCGCTGTGCAGCATGACGTCCCGGGGCTGGTCGGTCTGGAACTGCGCGGGCGCGGCGAACAGGCCCTCGACGTCGTGGTCGTCGGCGTGGGTGAGGCCGTGCTGGGGCACGATGATGTGCTCCCGGAAGGACCCCTCGGCGAACATCCGCTCCCAGTTGCCGCCGCCGTCCTCGCTGAGCCGGTCGGCCTCGGCGATCTCCTGGTACTCGGCGTCGTGGTCGACCATCTCCAGCAGCCGGCCGTAGTCGTTGGGCGCCTTCATGTGGATCAGCCAGTGCAACCGGTCCTGCACACCGAACAGCTCCTCGTAGACGAGCGTCGTGGCGTACGGGTGCAGCGCCTTGTTGGTGCCTTCCTGGAGGTCCCGGGCGAACGACCGGGCCTGCCGGCGGAACCGGTAGTTCACCTGGCCGACGCGGTGGATGATCAGCCCGCTGTTGCCGGTGTGCAGCAGTTCGTCCACGGGGTCGGAGGTCTGCTCCTGCGCCGGCGGCACGAAGGTCCACGCCGTCATCGCCTGCTCCTCTCGAAGGGATGCCCCCGCGACCGTTGTGCGGCAGGCGGAGCAGGACGCTAAGCACGCCGGGAACCGGGCGCCGCTCAAAGTTGTGCATCCGGGAAGACCAGGCAGGACGCAGGATTCCGGGCACGACGGGAAGACCACAAGTGGACCGGCAGGTCCGCTTGAGTTATGCTCCCGCCGAAGGCCCGCCTGCCGCGGGACGCTCGGTCGAGGCCAGCGGGGTCGGCCCAGCGGAGACGAGCTCAGCAGAGGGAGTCCGGTTCCATGTCCCAGACGATGTCCTTCGACAAGGACGCCGACGACTACGACGCCTACCACGGCGGTCTGGAGCGGGGCCGCAAGGCCGCCGCCGACATCGCCCCGCACCTGGTGCCGGGCACCGTGCTGGAGGTGGGCGTCGGCACCGGCCTGGTCGCCTACGGCGTCCGCGAGCTCGGCCACCCGGTGGTGGGCATCGACATCGCCCCCCAGATGGCCGCCCGCGCCGGGTACCGGCTCGACGGCATGGCCGTGCTGGGCACCGCCGAGAAGCTGCCGTTCGGCGACGACTCGCTGCCGAACGTGATCATGGTGCACCTGCTGCACGTGGTGGACGACATGAAGGCCACGCTGAGCGAGGCGGCCCGCGTGCTGGCCCCCGGCGGCCGGCTCGTGGCCGTGCACGGCGTGCCCGAGGCCGAGCCCGACGACATGGTGGCCGCCGCGGCGGCGCTGGACGTGCTCAAGCCCGAGGTGCCCGACACCCCGGAGAAGCTGCACGAGACGGCCGCCTCCCTCGGCCTGCGGCTGGTCACCACCGGCGGCGCGAACCCCTACGAGCTGGACATCACGCCCGAGGAGTACGCCGACAGCATCGCCGGGCGGGTGTGGTCCTACCTCAAGGACGTCGACGAGGACGACTGGGAGCGCCTCGTCGTGCCCACCGTGGCCGCGCTCCGCGCGCTGCCGGACCCGACGACCGCGCGCCACCAGGTGTGGCAGGTCCCCATCTCGGTCTTCACCCGGGACTGACCGCCCGGACCCCACCCGGGAGCACGGTCCGCCGACCGCCGGCGGGCCGGGTCCTCCCCTGCCCGAACCCGGAGGAACCGTGTCCCAGGAATCCGCGCCCGAGGAACCCGTGACCGAGGACGTCACCCTGCCCGTGCTGCTGCGGGGCCTGGCCACGACCGCGCCCGACGCCGTCGCGATCACCGTCGACCCGGACTCCGCGCTGACCTTCGGCACGTGGGAGCGCCGCTCGCAGGCCGTCGCGCTGGAACTGCTGGCCCGCGGCCTCGAACGCGGCCGGCGGGTCGCGGTGTACTTCGGCGGCGACGAGTGGATCGACTACGCGGTGGCCTACCTGGGCGTGCTCAAGGCGGGCGCGACGGCGGTGCACCTCAACGGCGGCATGACCGACGAGGAGCTGCTGCGCCGGCTCGACCAGTGCGACGCGGTCGGCTTCGTGCACGGCTCCGAGGCGCCCCGCCCGGTGCTGCTCGGCGACGGCCGCTGGAGCACGCCCGTCACCGAGCTGGAGACCGGCCGCACCGGTTCCACCGGCGTGGCACCGCGCACCGACGACATCGCCGACATCCTCTACACGACCGGCACCACGGGGTTGTCGAAGGCCGTCGCGTGCCCGCACGGCAACTACGTCTTCGGGCGCGGCCAGGCGACGATGGACCACATCGCCGCCGTCGACCACATGCTCGCCCCGATGCCCCTGGGCACGTCGACCAGCCAGGCCACGATCTGCTTCCCGATCCTGTCCGGCACGCCGCTGCTGCTCAACGCCCCCGGGGACCCGGAGCGGTCCGCGGAGCTGATCGAGCGGCACCGGCTGGGCACGATCATGGTGCCGCCGCACGCCGCCATCCAGCTGGTGAACTCCGGCGCCGCGACCCGGCACGACCTGAGCTGCGTGGAGACCGTGGCCACGGCGTCGGCGGCCTTCCCGCCGGCCGTGGCGGAGGCCCTGCTGGCGGCGCTGCCGCAGGCCAGGCTGGCGACGTCCTACACGTCGATCGAGGCGGCGCCCGCCGTCGTGATCAACGTGTTCGACCCGGCTTCGCCGACCGCGCTCGGCGTGCCCGCGCACGGCACCGAGCTGAAGATCACCGACGACGACGGGGTGGAGCTGCCGAGGGGGGTCGTCGGCCACATCTGGCTGCGGTCGGCCGCGCCCAAGCGGCTCTACCTCGACCCCGAGCTGAACCGGGTGACCCACGTGGACGGGTGGACCCGGCTCGGCGACCTCGGGCACGTGGACGAGTCGGGCGTGCTGCACTTCTTCGACCGCGCGGTGGACGCGGTCCGCACCGCGCGGGGCCTGGTCTCGACGTTCGCCGTGGAGTCCGCGCTCTACGAGCACCCGTCCGTGCGGGAGGCCGCCGCCTACGGCGTCCCGGCCGACGACGGCGAGCGGGTGGTGGCGCTGGTCGTCACGAGCGACCCGGGCGTCGTCGCGGACCTGTCGGCGCGGGCCTCCGAACGGGTCGGCGTCCCGGTGGAGGTCGAGCCGGTCGACGCGCTGCCCCGCAATTTCCTCGGCAAGGTCGTGAAGCGCGAGCTGCGCGCGCGACCGGCCGGCACCCCACGGCCCGCGACCGCGGGTGACGCCCCGAAAGGAAGTGAACGACCGATGAGCATCGAGTCGGCCCTGCTGGAACTGCTGCGCTGCCCCCACGACACCGGGACCCCGCTGACGGCGGAGGGCGAGGAGCTGGCGTGCACGTCGTGCGGCCGCCGGTACCCGATCGTGGACGGCGTCCCGGTGCTGCTGCCGGTGGCGGGCTGACCGCCGCACCCGGCACCCTGGACACGTTGACGACCCGAACCACCAGCCCGGAGGGCAGCATGGCCGGCAAGGCCGAACGCGGTGCCGCGCGTTCCCGCGCGGACGCCGTCCGCAACCAGCGGCTGCTGGTCGAGGCCGCGGGCCGGGCGTTCGCCCGGTCCGGCCTCCAGGTCTCGGTGTCGACGGTGGTCGAGGAGGTCGGCCTCGGCAAGGGCACGGCGTTCCGGTGCTTCCGCACCAAGGAGGACCTGGTGGCCGCGGTGGTCGCGGCGCGCCTGTCCGAACTGGCGGCCGAGGCCGCTCCGCCGTCCGACGGCGAGTCGCCCGCGGCGGCCCTGCTGCGGTTCCTGGAGCGGTACGTGGAACTGCTCGTGGCGGATCGCGGGGTGGCGGAGGCGCTGGGCGACCAGGTGCGGGCGCACCCGGAGATCCGGACCGCGATGACCGCGGTGGTCGAGGCCGTCGACTCGGTCGTCGGACCGGCCCACGAGGCCGGCTGGCTGCGCGCGGGCGTGACGGCGGTGGACGTGGTGGTGCTGGCGGGCGCGGTGGCCGGGACCGCGCGCCAGTTGGGCGTCCTCGGGCCCGACGCCTGGCGGCGCTACCTGCGCGTCGTCGTGGACGGGCTGCGCTCGGGCGCCGGCCCGGCCGCCGATGGACCGGCTGGTGACGGTCCGGCCGGTGACGAGCTGCCCGGACCGGCCCCCGCCGCCGCGGACCTCGACACCGCGATGCGCTCCGCCCACTGAGGGACCGGACGGCGGTCCACGTCGTTCCCCGCGATGCGCTGTTCTGCGCATCGCCGGAGGCGTCCCCTCCTGGAGGATCGACCGGCAGCGCCATTAAGCGGACCCGCTAGTCCATTTAACTGCTACGGTGAACCCCCCGTCTCTCCAGGAGTTCAGCAATGACCGCATCTCCGGGTCTTGACAGCCAGCGCGCCCCCGGAGGGGGCGCGTCCGGGAACCGCTGGCTCGTCCTCGTCATCGTCTGCCTGGCCTACTTCGTCGTCGCGCTGGACGCCACCGTGGTGAACGTGGCGCTGCCGTCGATCGAGCGCGAGCTGGGCATGACGCCCGCCGCGCTCCAGTGGGTCGTGAACGCCTACGCGCTCGTCTTCGGCGGCTTCCTGCTGCTCGGCGGCCGGCTCGCCGACCTCGTCGGCCGCAAGACCGTGTTCATCGCGGGTGTCGTGCTGTTCACCGTCGCCTCGGCGCTGAGCGGCCTCGCCACCTCGGCGGAGGTCCTCACCATCGGGCGCGGCCTCCAGGGCCTCGGCGGCGCGCTGATCGCGCCCTCGGCGCTGTCGATCCTGACGACCGCGTTCAACGACCCGTCCGAGCGGACCAAGGCGCTGGGCGTCTGGAGCGCCATCGGCGCCGGCGGCAGTGCGTTCGGCCTGCTGATCGGCGGCCTGCTGACGGGGTTGCTGTCGTGGCACTGGATCTTCTTCATCAACGTGCCGTTCGGCGTGACGGCCCTGGTGCTGGCGATGCGCGCGGTGTCGAACTCGCGCGAGGAGCTGCCGCACCGGAGCTTCGACGTCGCGGGCGCGCTGACCGTGACCGGTGGTCTCGTGCTGCTCGTCTGGACGCTGAGCAACGCGCAGGCGTGGGGCTGGACCTCGCCCGTCGTGCTGGGCCTGCTCGGGCTCGGCGTGGCCCTGCTGGTGGCGTTCGCGGTCATCGAGTCGCGCAGCAGGTTCCCGCTGATGCGCCTGAGCGTGCTGCGCATCCGCACGCTGGCCGTGGCCAACGCGACGCTGATCTTCCTGACCTCCGGCATCTTCACGATGTTCTTCTTCTCCGCGCTGTACCTCCAGGGCATCCTGGGCTACGGCCCCATCAAGGGCGGCCTGGCGTTCCTGCCCGCCGCGGTGGGCGTGATGGTCGGGGCCACCGTCGCGGACGCCCTGACGCGCAAGATCGGCCACGTCGTCACCGGGGCGGGCGGTCTCGGCCTGGCCACGGTCGGCATGCTGCTGCTGTCGCGCATCACGGCGCAGTCGACCTACGCCGCGGACCTGCTGCCCGGCCTGCTGTGCCTGTCGATCGGCCTGGGCATCGCCTTCGTGCCGATCACGTTCCTGGCGACGTCCGGCGTCCCCGAGGCGGACTCGGGCCTCGCGTCGGGCATCTACCAGACCGTGCAGCAGATCGGTGGCGCGATGGGCTTGGCGGTGCTGGCGGTGCTGGCGGCCAACCGCACCGAGGAGGCCCTCGGCGGCCCCTCCCCGCTGCCGCTGCCCGACGCGCAGGTCGCCGGGTTCAACGTGGCCTTCGTCGGCGGCGCGGTGCTGCTCGCGATGGGCGCGGTGGTGTTCGCGGCCCTGCTGCGCAAGCGCCACGTCGCGCCGCTCGTGGCCGAGGCCGAGGCGGCCACGGCCACCGACGGGAAGGCCGACGGGAAGGCCACCGACGGGAAGGCCGTGGAGCAGGGAACGCGGACCGACGAGTCCGCCTGATCGGAGAGGTGCC
>NZ_JBHWIE010000215.1:0-12783 GCF_042732085.1 Actinosynnema sp. NPDC059797 | reverse complement strand
CAACCCAACTGTCCGCGTGAACAACAACGAGCAGGACCGAGGAGCGCGTGTGACCATTGCCGGCAATCCCGATCACGACGCGGCCCTGCTGGCCGAACTGCTCGACCTGCCCTCGCACCTGCTCGACCTCAGCCTCGACCAACTGCGCACCCTGGCCATCGTCAAGATCACCGGCAGCGCCCAACGCGCTGCCAAAGCCCTGGGACGTGAGCAGTCCAGCGTCCAGAAGCAGTTGGACAACATCAACGGCACCGCAGTGCGCCTGATCGGTGAAGCGCTCGTGCTCAAACAGGGCCGAGGCAAAGACCATGCCTTCACCCCATCGGGCGATGAACTGGTCGATCTGGCGTTGCGGCAGCTGCGGGACTGGGGCGAACGACTGCACCACACCCGCCGCCGCGTCGGCTCCACCATCACCGTGGGCACCACCGAATTCACCGTCCAGTTCCTCGGCACCATCTGGCCCGCCCTGCGCAGCGAGTTCGAAAGCCGCGGCGTGAACCTGAAGATCGAACACGTCCGCACCCGCGACCTGTGGGCACGCCTGGACGCAAAACACGTCGACCTCGTCCTGGGCAGCCTCGCCACCGAACACCGCCGGCCCGTCGCCCTGGACTACGACTTCATCGAATGGCACCGCGAACGCGTCGCCCTGCTCACCAACCTCACCACCCGCGAACTACCCGACAAACCCGTCTCCTCCGACACCCTGCGCACCCTGCCGCTGCTGGTGCCCTCGGCCGGCCTGCTCGCCCAGTTCCTCAGCCGCTGGTACGGCCCCGACTACCGCAGCACCCTCAACGTCGTCGCCGACATCGACTCCCTCAACTACGGCCTGACCCTGCTGGACAACCAACTCCTGCACGGCTGCATGCTCACCACCGAACGCGTCGCCCACGCCGCCGTTACCGGAAAGCTGCCCGGCACCACGCTGCGCGACATCGCCCTGGCCCACGACTACGAACCCGACCTCGACATCGTCACCGGCATCTTCGCCCGCCCCGGCGAACGCGACCGCTACGCACCCGACCACCCGCTCAACCTGTTGTGGACCGCCTTCCGCGACGCCTCACCCGCGAGCGATTCGACACCCGGCTGAACGCCAACGGCCTGGTGGGCGTGGGGGCGTTTCGTGGTCAGGGGCGGTGGTGCCGTGACGGGTGTTCGAGTGCTGCCCGCCAGGCGAGGTGCCAGGGGAACAGGCGGACGTAGTCGGTGCCGGTGCCGGGTTCGTGCTGCTTGTAGACCTCGTCGCCGACGAGGACGGTCACGCCCCAGTCGGTGAGCTTGCGCATGGCGTCCTGGATGGCGGGGAAGCTGATCTGTGCCCAGTTGGAGAACGGCATGGCCACCACAGGTTGGCCTTTGCCGACGGCTTCGACGAGCAGCCCCAGGGGCAGGGTGTCGGAGATCCCGGCTGCCCACTTGGCCAGGGAGTTGCAGGTGATCGGGGCAGCGATCATGGCGTCGGCGGGCGGGAGGACGTCGGGCGCCTCGGGTTCCTTATACCGGCTGCGCACGGCGTGGCCGGTCTTGGCGGCGAGGGCGTCGGCGTCGATGAACCGGCGTCCGTCGGGGGAGGCGATGACGCAGACGTCCCAGCCGTCGGCTTGGGCGAGGTCGACGAGCTTGCCGACGTCGCGGGCGGCGGGCGAGCCGGTGACGATGGCGTAGAGGACGGGTTGGCCGTTGTCGTTCATGGGTCCCGTTCGTCAGCGGTTGACACCGCACCAGGCGGCGAAGTGGGCGAGGCTGCCGGTGGCCCGGGCGTCGTTGGCGGCCAGCGTTTGCACGGTGTCGTGCACCTGCGGGTGGTAGCGGGTCAGCTGTGGCGCGATCCGGCGGGCCTGGTGCAGGGCGTCGAGGGCGTGGCGTCGGTCGCCGTGCAGCAGCCAGGCGCGTGAGAGGTCGATCCAGTAGTGCCCGCTGCGGCTGGGCGCGGTGGTGGCGGGTAGGCGCACGGATGCGGCCCTGGTGACCGCGGTGGTGCCGTCGGCGAGTTCGACGGGGACCGCGACGCGGTGGATGTCGACGTTGGATCCGCTGAACTTGGTGGCGTAGAAGTTGGCCTGTTCCTGCCCGGGGGCGGTCAGGGCGTCGGCTTCGGCCAGGTGCGACTCGGCGAGGTCCGCGTTGCTGGTCCGTGCGGCCAGGATCGCCGCACGCAGGTGCAGCGCGCCGCGGATCGCCTGGGTCGCGGGTTGTGGCGGAGCGAGGTCGATCAGCGCCGAGGCGCGGTCGATCGCGCGCAGCCCGGCGGGGTAGGAACCGTCGAACAGCAGGATCAGCGCGTGCTGCCACTCGGCCACCGCGGCGCGCAGCGGGTCGCCGCCTCGTGCGGCGGCGGCGCGGGCACGATCGTCGGCGAGGTGGGCCAGGTCGAGGTGGCCGAGTCGGTACAGGGAGCCGACGGCGTAGAAGTAGGCCGCCGAGAGCAGTTCGTGGATCGGTGGCTGCTGGTCGGTGGGCAGTTCGTGGCTCGCGCGGTGCAGGTGCCGCAGCACGTCCGGCAATGCCCGCACGGCCTCGGCGTGCTTGGTCCGGCGGTCCCATTCCTTGATCTGCGCGACGGCTTCGCGCAGCTCCTCGGTGCTGCGGGTTGGGGTGTCGAGTTCGGGGTCGTCGCCTTCGACGAGGGCCTGCCGCAGTGCCGGAACCCCTGCTTGTTCGGAAGCGGGCGAGGCGTTGCGGGCGCCATAGGGCTGCTCGGTGATGTCGGTGACGTTGACCGACAGCGCGCGGGCGATCGCGGCGACGAAGCTGTGGCTGGCCGGACGTTCACCGCACTCGACCTTGCGCAGCAGCGAATAGGACACGTTGGCACGCTGGGACAATCCACGTTGCGTGGCACCGTGGATCTTCCGCAGTTCGGCGATCCGCTCGCCGATGCGAGCCGGTCCCTGGTCGCTCATCCCGCTCCTCCCTTCGCCGGTGCCCACCCCATCCAGCCCGATTTCGCAGCGTCGATCAATCAACCCGACCCGGTTGTGGCACTGGTGTGGCAGTTCGGGGAGCTGATCGATGTCAGGGTCCACTCTACGCGACACAAACAGCACAGAGAGTGACTCCGTGATGGTTGCTGCACCACCGCCGCTGTTCACCACCTGGATCACCGCCCTGGGCGACCGCTGCGCCCATGCGGTCACGGACGAGGCCGTCGCGGACTGCAGGGCCGCTGGAGACGGGTCCTACCGGGCTGTGTGCGGGTACCGGCTGCTTCCGCTGCCGATGGTGTGCCCACCCGGGAAGCCGTGTTCGCGCTGCTCGGGTGTCCTGCATGCTTGCGCGGCCTCGCAGGACGCGGATCGCCATCGCCATCGCCATCGCCATCGCCATCGCAAACCGAACCGGTTCCTCGCCTGGTGGCGGCGGTGACGCGATGATCGCCAACGAGGACGCCGTCCGCGCGTTTCCACAGCTCGCCAAGCTGATCCGGGTCGAGCAGGCAAGGTGGGCGTTCTGTTCATTCCCTGATGAGCGCGGTGTCACGGTCGGCCTGGTCGGCTGGCAGAGCGAAGGCAACACCACGGATGCCCTGTGGATCTTCGACCTCGGCCAATGCCGTGCGGCCCGGTTGATCCTCGGTGAGGACAGCGGGATCGATTGGGAGTTCACCGGCGACCTCGCCACCTGCGTCGACGAACTGCTCGCCCTACCTCCACTCGAAGAGCACACGATCCTGATCCGTGCCCGTGACCGCGTATCCCCCCTGTGGACGCCGTAGATGACCACCGAAGCGCAGAGGGACCTGTGGTTGGTCGAGGAGGAACTGCGGCGCGACCGCGTGAACGAGGCTGCTCACCTGCTGGGCGAGTTGTGGGAGGCGGTACCCGCACGCGTCGGGGCGGAACGGATCGATGAGCTGCGTGTGGCCACCGAGGAGTTGGGCAAGCGCGGGTCGACTTCGCCGGAAGTCGCCGAGGTGTTCCGACGTGCCGCTCGCTGTTGTGCCCGCAACGGGCACTACCGGCTCGCCCGCCGGATGGGCATCCACGAATTGGCGGTGTGGCGGAAGCGATCGGACAACGAGTCGACCTTGCTGGTGCGGACGTTCACCGGTTACCGGACCGCACTGGACGGCCTGGCCCGGATCGACCGCGCGGTGGGGCGCCTGCATCGCGTGATCAACTGCCTGGACGAGTTGCTGGAGTTGCAGGCACGACACGGGTTCGCGGTGAACGCCGACTCGGCGTGGACGCTGCGCGAGTTGGGCGCGGTGATGCTCGAAGCCGGCCGTCCCGACGCTGCGGTCAGGCGCTACCTGTCCCGTGCGGACTCGTTCTACGTGCAGCTGGACGAGTCAACTGCGGTGATCCGACAGCATGCGACGTGCCTGGTGCTGTCCGCGCTGGCCCATCGCGCTCTCGACCGGCCGACCGAGGCCGACCGGTGTGTCAACCGCGCGCTGGCCGTGCTGCTGCCGACCGACCCCGAGGCCGCCGCCGAGGTGCGTGTGCTGACCGACGAATCCGGTACGGGCGACCAGCTACCCGTGACGACGGCGCTGCCGTTGGTCCAGTTCGGCTTACCCGCGTGGCCTCACCGACCTTTCTGATCGCCTGAACCACCGCGTGCACGCGGTGCTACAACGCAAACAAGGAATCTCCATGCAAATGGTGGACAACAGCAACACCACGAACGGCACTGTCGGCAAGAAATCCGAGAAGTCCTCCGAGCGGGTGAGCACCGCCCACAGCCGGGAGTTGGGGGAGGAGTTGCGGCGCATGCGCAAGGGCGCCGGACTGCCCTCTCCTCAGGTCTGCACCGCCTTGGGGTGGTCGTTGGGCAAGCTGTCGAAGCTGGAGACCGGCAACCGGGGCACCAGTCTGTGGGAGATCGGCACCCTGGTCGGCCACTGCGGCGCCGACAAGACCACCCGCGACCGCGTCCTGGCCCTGGCCGCCGAGGCCGACACCGGCAGCTTCCTGCGCCTGCACCACACCCCGCCCGACCTGCTCACCGCGCTGCGGATCCACGAGCACACCGCCCGCGCGATCACCGCCTACCAGCCGTTCACCATCCCCGACCTGGCCCAGACCCAGGACTACACCCGCGCCCTGACCGGCGACCCCGACCTGGTCCGCGCCCGAGCCTCACGCCAAGAGACCCTGTACCACCACATCAAGCCCGACGTCGTGCTCTACCTGCACGAGGCGGCGCTGAGGCTGGTGGTCGGCGGCCCGGCGGTGATGCGCGACCAACTGCTGCACCTGGCCCTGATGTGCGGCTGGCCCCAGCTCACCGTGCGCCTGATCCCCTCGACGGTGCCCGCCGACCCGGTCCTGGTCCACCCCGCCACCCTGCTGGATCTGCCCGCCCCGCTGCGGCCGGTGGCCTGCGCCGAGACCGACACCGCCACCGTCTTCCACGACGACCCCGGTGTGGTGGCCGGCTACCGGGCCAAGATGCGACGCCTGCACACCCTGGCCCTGCCCGCCGACCGCTCCCGCGAGGTCTTCGCCCGCTACGCCGACGACCACGACCGGCAGGCCCACTGATGTCCCCGCGCCCGTTCCGGTGGCAGCCGCACGACCACCGACGCCACGCCGTCGCCGAAGACGCCCCTGCCTGCCAGACCACCACCACCCTGTGCGGCCAGCAACTGACCATCCCAGCCACCCACCTGGGCAAAGAGGAATGGTGCTGGCCCACCTGCCCCGACTGCGACACCGCCTGGCGCCTGCACGAGGGCATCCCGCTGTTCCCCCGCCAACGCACCTCCACCCGGCCACCGGCAGACCGAGGACAAGCAGGTAAGGCCGCCACCGCAGAACCGGGAAACACCGATGTCGCACACCATCGCACTGCGCACCACCGAGTTCACCAAGCTCGCCAGGCTGGCCGGATTCCGGTCCGACTACGCCCTGGCCAAGGCGATGGGCCTTGACCGCTCCACCGTGACCAGGGTGCGGGAAGGAGCGCTGCAACCCGGACCGGCGTTCATCGCCGGCTGCCTGGTCGCATTGCGACCACTGGAGTTCAAGGACCTGTTCGAGATAGTGGACCGCCCAGGCAAGAAGTAAAGGGGTCGGCGCGGCGGTCGCCTCTCGGCGAGTGGCACGACGCGGCTCCAGCCGAACGGTGTTCCGCGAAGGCGTTATAGGTGAGGCCCGGGGGACACGGACCGCACCGACCGCCTCGTACAACGGCGCGCCCGTGCCCGGTGTTCCCGGCAGGATGTGGTCTGCGCCTCACCCGTCCGAGGGGGTCACGGACAGATCGTGAGCGCGCTGATCCGGTCGCCGTCCAGGGAGAAGTGGTGGTGGAGGTCCACCGGGCTGCCGGGGAGGTCGCTCGCCACGCGAGTGCGCACGACCACGGCATTGCCTGCGGTGGTGGTGTCGGTGACGGTGCGGGTGAAGGTGAACGCCGAGGCCACGGCGTCGGTCCACGCGCGGATGGCGTCGAGGCCCACGTGGGTGCCGCCGTCGATGACGTGCTCGGCGCCGGTGATGGCGGAGGCCCGGTCGGAGGCCGGGAACGCCACGAGTTCGGCGACCTCTTCCGGTCGCGCGGGCCTGCCCAGGGGGATGCCGCCCAGGGAGTCCATGAGCTGCCCGAGCGCCGTCCCCGTGTCGACGGTGACGACTTCGTGTTCACCGCCGGACCGGCGGCCAGTGAGCCGTTCCGCACCCGCTACGCCGACCGCGACCGCGCGTCGGAGGCTTCCTGAGTACTGCAACGGCAGTTGGGTGAGTGGGTAGCCGTGGCGTTGGTGGTGGCCGGGGTGGGCCTGGTGTTGGCGTCGGTGGCGCGCTGGATCAGCGAAGACGACGGAGCCTCAGCACGGCGTCGTCCGCTGTTCCCGCCTCGCCGGCGGGGCCGAGCCGTTCCCGCGTGACCACTTCGTCGACGTCCACCACCCAGTCACCTCCACTGCTCCGCACCCAGCCGAGGATCACCGAGTTGGGTACCAGTTGCTCGGCCAGGTAGCTCGGTGGCCGCTCGGACGTCCAGGAGGGGAAGCCGGCGTGGCTGATGATCAGCAACGTGCCGCCGGGGGCGACAGCGGCGGCAGCCGAGGCGAAGACCGCTTCCCGCGCGGGCGCGTCCGCGACGGGTGAGTGCAGGTACTGGGCGGTCACCAGGTCGAAGGTGCCCACTGGGAACGAGCGGGTCAGATCGTGCACCTGCCAGTCGATCCGGTCGGCCACCCCTGCCCGCGCCGCGGCGGTGGCGGCTCTGGCCAGCACGGTCGCCGATACGTCGGCCGCGGTCACCGCCAGCCGTTCTCCGCGAGCCAGATGGCGTCACCGCCCGCTCCGCAGCCCAGATCCAGGGCCGTGCCCGCCACGAGATCACCCGTCTCGTCGGCGAGCAGGGGGTTCGGTCGCGGCGCCCGGTCGGCCGGCGGTCGCAGGCCCCCGTAGAAGCCCTCCCAGTAGGTGTGCGCCGTGTCGGTCGGAGTGGGAGCGGGCATCGCGCTGCGCGGCCGCCGCGGGGTGGTGTCGGTCATGGGCACACGCTCGGTCAACGAAGTCCGAGAACGCAACGGTTCTTGCCAGAATGGCAAGTAGGAACACGGGAGCGCACTGGCGGCGATTGTTCCCCTAGGACGACTGGCTCGGGCGGCGGTGCAGCAGGCCGAACCTCGCCCACATCGCCTCGGCCGACTCGATGGACGCGGCGGTGCGCGCGGGGTCGACGGCGGCCAGTTGGGCGACCACGGCCTGGGCGACGGCCATGCCCGCGGTGAGCGACGGGAAGAACGCGACGCCCTCCGCCGGCACCATGATCATGGTCTCGGCCGCGGCGGCGAGGGCGGGGCTGGCGGCGTCGGTCACCGCGAACACCCGCGCCCCGCGCGAGCGGGCCTCGTGCGCGGCCAGGACCGTGCTCTCGTACAGCCGCCAGAAGCTGATCGCGATCAGCACGTCGTCGGGGCCGGTGGACGCGATGGCGTTGGCCAGGTCGGCGTCGTTCGCGGCCACCGCCACCACGTCGTAACCGGCCAGTCGCGCGTTGTGCGCGAACGCGATGCCCACCGCCGCGTAGCTGCCCGCCGCGATCACGATCGTGCGGCGGGCCCGCGCGACGGCGTGCGCGATGGCGACCACCGCGGTCTCGTCGAGCCGCCGGTGCAGCAGCGCGAGGCCGTCGAGGTCGCGGCGCAGGGACGCCGACCCGGGCGAGCCGACGCCGTGGTGCTCGGCGGCCACCTGCGGCGCGCTGAGCGAGGACAGGTACCGGGCGCGCAGCTCCTGCTGCAACGCGGGCCACCCGGCGAAGCCCAGGGCCTGCGCGGTGCGCGTCACCGTCGCCACGTTCACGCCCGCGAGCTGCGCCAACTCGGCCGTCGACCCGAAGGCCGCCCGCCTGGGCTGCGACAGCAGCACCTCCAGCAGGGCGGCCGCCTTGGGCCGCAGGCCGCGATCGGGCACGCGCCCGCGCAGCCAGTCCTCGAACCCGTCGGCGGCGCTGTCCGTCATGTCGGCCTCCCCAGCACGGCGGACACGGTACGCGGTTGTAACAGCACAAAGCTGCAATGACTATTGCACTTCCATGAAACTGCACTATACGTTGCCTGGCATCCACCCGCTGGTCACCACCTCGAAGGGCGCTCCATGACCTTGTTGGCTCGCTTGGACCGGCTTCCCCTGAGCCGGCCGCACTACGGCCTCCTGCTGATCGGCGGGCTCGGCTACACCTTCGACGGCATGGACTCGGCCGTCGTCGCGTTCCTGCTGCCCAGCGCCCAGCAGGTCTGGGGCCTGGACAACGGGCAACTCGGCCTCATCGGGTCCGCCACGCCGTTCGGCTTCCTGTTCGGCGCGGCCATCGCGGGCCTGCTCGGCGACCGCATCGGCCGCAAGAAGGTCATGATGTACGCGCTGGCCTTCTACGCGGTGTTCTCCGTGGTGGCGGCCTTCTCGCCCAACTACGAGACGTTCCTCGTCGCCCGCGTCCTGGCCGGCGCCGGGGCGGGCGCGGAGAGCGCCATCATCGCGCCGTTCCTGTCCGAGTTCGTCCCGGCCAAGCGGCGCGGCTGGTTCGTCGGCGCGCTGGCCGGGTTCTTCTCGTTCGGCTTCGTGATGGCGGCCCTCATCGGCCGGTTCGTCGTGCCGATCTCCGAGGACGGCTGGCGCATCGCGCAGCTGATCACCGCGCTGCCGATCGTGATGCTGCTGTGGTGGCGGCGCTCCCTGCCCGAGTCGCCGCGGTTCCTGCTGCAACAGGGGCGGCACGCCGAGGCGGAGGCGGTCGTCGTCGACCTGGAGCGCAGGGTCGAGAAGGCCACCGGCGAGAAGTTGCCGCCCGTGCCCGAGACGACGGTGCGACCGGTCACCGAGACGCCGAAGGTCACCTTGGGCCGCGCGCTGAAGTTCATGTGGAGCCCGGCGATGGCCAAGCGCACCGCCGTGATCTGGCTGGTGTGGTTCGTCATCACCTTCTCCTACTACGGCTTCTTCTCCTGGATCCCCACGCTGCTGATCCAGCAGGGCATCACGGTGACCAAGAGCTTCGAGTTCTCGATCATCATCTACCTGGCGCAGATCCCCGGTTACTTCTCCGCCGCGTGGCTGTCGGAGAAGCTGGACCGCAAGAACACCATCGCGATCTACCTGACGGGCTCGGCGCTCAGCGCCTTCTGGCTGTCCCAGATGGACACCCCGCTGTCCATCACGATCGCGGGCGCGGTGCTCTCGTTCTTCCTCAACGGCACCTACGCGGGCGTCTACTCCTACACGCCCGAGGTGTTCCCGACCTGGATCAGGGCCACCGGCACCGGGCTGTCCAGCGCGTTCGGCCGGGTGGGCAGCATCCTCGCACCCACCATCATCGGCCTGACCGCCGCGAGCCTCGGGTTCGCGGGCGTGTTCGGCATGACCACGGCGGTGCTCGTCGTCGGCGTGGTGTGCGTGGTGGTGTTCGGCCTGTCCACGGCCGGGCGCTCCCTGGAGGACCTGACCGAGCAGGGCGACCCCGCCGAGACCACGAAGGAGATGGCGAAGTGACCGACCTGGCCGTGCTGGAGGAGAAGGTGCGGGACACCGTGGGGGTGCGGCTGTTCACCGTGCTCGCGTGGGTGCCCGAGCGCCGGGCGCTGCGCCGCGTGCACAGCAGCCACCCCGACCGCTACCCGGTCGGCGGGGAGAAGACCGTGGAGGTCGCCGCCGCGTGGCTGGAGCGCTGCATCGAGGGCGGTGAGCCGTTCTTCGGCCGCGACGCCGCCGCGGTGCGGGAGATCTTCGCCGACCACGAGCTGATCGAGAGCCTGGGCTGCGGCTCGATCGTCAACGTGCCGGTGGTGGACGAGCGGGACGGCCGGGTGCTCGGCGTGCTGAACATCCTCGACGCCGAGGGCGCCTACGACGACGCTTCCGTCACCGCCGCGCAGGCCCTGGCGCCGCTCGCCGTGCCGGCGCTGCGCGAGGTCGCGGGAGGCGCCCGATGAGCCTGCTCGTGCGCAACGCGCTGGTCCTCGACCCGGCGAGCGGCGACTACACCGAGGGCGACCTGCGCTGCGAGGGCGGCCGCGTCGTCGAGGCGGGGCCGAACCTGGTCGCGCCCGACGCGCGGGTCCTCGACGCCGGCGGGGCCGTGGTGGTGCCCGGCCTGGTCGACGCGCACGTCCACGTCACCGCCACCACCGCCGACCTCGGGGGTCTCACCTCGCTGTCGCCGTCCTACGTGGCGGCGCACAGCGCCCGCACCCTCGGGCAGATGCTCGACCGCGGGTTCACCACCGTCCGGGACGCCTCCGGAGCGGACTGGGGCCTGTCCCTGGCGCAGGCCGAGGGCGTGCTGCGCGGACCGCGCCTGCTGTTCTGCGGCAAGGCGCTGAGCCAGACCGGCGGGCACGGCGACGTGCGCGGCCCGGGGACGCGCGTGCACGACTCGCACCAGTGCTGCGCGGGGCTCGGCCGCATCGCCGACGGCGTGGACGAGGTCCGCACCGCCGCCCGCGACGAGCTGCGCAAGGGCGCCCACCACATCAAGGTGATGGCGGGCGGCGGCGTCAGCTCCCCGACCGACCGGATCGACTCCACCCAGTACTCGATGGAGGAGCTGCGGGCGGCCGTGGAGGAAGCGGAGGCGGCCAACCGCTACGTCGCCGCGCACGCCTACACGGCACGGGCGATCAACCGGGCGCTGGAGGCCGGCGTGCGGTCGGTCGAGCACGGCAACCTGCTCGACGACAGCAGCGTCGAGCTGTTCCTCGCCCACGACGCGTTCCTGGTGCCGACCCTGGTCACCTACTGGGCGCTCAAGGAGGAGGGCCGCGAGTTCGGGCTGTCCGAGGGGAGCTGGCGCAAGGTCGACGAGGTGCTGACCGCGGGCATGGAGGGCCTGGACCGCGCCGCGCGCGGCGGCGTGCGGCTCGTCTACGGCAGCGACCTGCTCGGCGGGATGCAGCGGCACCAGAGCCACGAGTTCCGGTTGCGCCGCGAGGTCCAGGACGCCATCGACGTCCTCCGCGCGGCCACCGTCAACGCGGCGGAGCTGCTGGACCTGACCGGCGAGGTCGGCACCCTGGCCGTCGGCGCGCACGCCGACCTGCTCGTCCTCGACGGCGACCCGCTGGAGGACATCGGCGTGCTGGCCGCCCCGGAGCGCATCCGCCACGTCGTGCAGGCGGGGGTCGTGCTCGACCGCTGAGACCCGGTGCGGACAGGTCTGCCGCGCCGCGACCTGTCCGCACCGATCCACCCCCCGCGCCCCCCGCCGGCTCGTCAGCCCGCGCGCAGCTCCTCGACCAGGCTCGCGACGCTCTCGGCGCCGTGACCGGCGGCGGCCCGGCGTTCCAGCAGCTCCTGGACCGGCAGCACGACCACCGGGTCCACCCCGACCGCCCGGCTGCCGGCCACGACCAGCCCCAGCGCGGCGCGGTTCAGGTCGACGCTGGACGACCCGGACGAGTAGTCGCGGGCCTCGATCTCCGCGCCCAGCTCGGACGTGAACTCCAGCACGCCGCCCAGCCAGTGCCGCAGCAGCGGCAGGAACCCGCCCGGCTCCACCCCGACCTCGCCCAGCACCGCGGCCGCGTGCAGGAACCCGACCAGCGCGGAGTACCCCGCGCCCAGCAGCGCCAGGTCGTACGTCGCCGCCAGGCCCGGGTCCGCGCCGAGGTAGTGGGTGGTGCCGAGCACCTCCAGCGCCTCCCGCGCCGAGTCGAACACCTCGCCCGAACCGCTGTAGAGCAGCAGCGCGCCCGGCGTGCCCAGCGACGCCGGCACCGCCATCATCACGCCGTCCACGTAGGACGCGCCCAGCTCGTCGGTCCAGTCCGCGAGCGCCCGCGCCTCCTGCGGGCTGCCGGTGGTGACGTTGACCAGCGCCTTGCCGGCCAGGTCGGCGCCCGCCAGCACGTCCCGCACCGACGCGGCGTCGAGCAGGCTGGTGACGACCAGCCCGCTCGCGGCCACCGCGGCGGCGACCGTGAACGACTCCCGCGCGCCCCGCGCGGTCAGCTCCTCGGCCTTGCCGGGGCTGCGGTTCCACACGGTCACGCGGTGGCCCGCCGCCACCAGCGCGGCGGCGATGGGCGCGCCCATGTTGCCGAGGCCGAGCACGGTCACGTCCTGCTTGCCGTTCATGGTGTTCCCCTCCGAGGTCCGGTTGCCGCCCACGCTGCCGGAGCCCGCTGTCGGCCTGTTGTCGGTCCGCTGTCGGTTACCGTGGCGGCGTGCGATTCGGCGTGCTGGGACCGGTCGAGGTCCGGACGGGGGAGGGGCGCCCGATCCCGGTGCCGGAGCTGAAGGTCCGGGCCCTGCTGGCGGTGCTGCTGGCGCACCGCGGCCGGCCGGTGTCGGCCGACCGGCTCGTCGAGGACCTGTGGGG
>NZ_JBHWIE010000214.1:0-12810 GCF_042732085.1 Actinosynnema sp. NPDC059797 | reverse complement strand
GTTCACCACACCCAGTTTTAAGGGGGGGGTGTGCGCCTGATGCCGTGACCGCCCGCCCGAGGCGGCACCCCCCCCCGCCGGGCTTAAAAGGGGTGGGGAGCCGCCTCCTCTTATGCTCGAGGGGTGACCGAACCGACGCTGCCGGGGGACGAAGCGGCGCGCGAAGCCCTGTCCACCGACCCGGCCACCCCCGCCGAGTCGCTGGTCCTGCTGGCCGACGACCCGAGCCCGGCGATCCGCGCCAACCTGCTGACCCACCCCAACGCCCCCGCCGACCTGCGCTACCAGGTGCACGCCGGCCTGCGCGCCGACGCCGCGGCGGGCGACCACGAGGCCGAGACCGCCCTGGCGTGGCTGCGCTACGACCGCTCCGCCCGCAACGCCTGCGCCCCCGAAGCATGACCGCCGCCCCGCCCCGCTGCCCCTGCGGCACCGGCGAGCCGTACGACACCTGCTGCGCCCCGTACCACGAGGGCCGCAAAAAGCCGCCGACCGCCGAAGCCCTCATGCGCTCCCGCTACAGCGCCTTCGCCCTGGGCCATGAGGACTACCTGCTGGCCACCTGGCACCCCACGACCCGCCCCCGCTCATTGGACCTGGACCCGGCCCAGCGCTGGACGCACCTGGAAGTCCTGAACCGCACCGACGGCTCCCCCTTCCACACGGAGGGCACGGTGGAGTTCCGCGCCCACTACCGCTACCACGACGCCCGCGACACCCTCCACGAAACGAGCCACTTCACCAAGCAGCACAACACCTGGCTCTACGTAGGCCCGACCACCCGCCCCTGACCGCACAACTCGCGTTGCCGGAGCGGAGGACACGCGATGCCCGAGCGGAGGACACGCGGACAGGAAAGGGCTTTCCGCCGCGTGTCGTCCAGTCCGGTGTCGCGAGTCGTACGTTCAGGACCGGTGAGTCGTACGTTCAGGACCGGTGAGTTGAGGGTTCGGGTGGGGGTGGTCAGCGCGGGGCGTTCTGGGAGCCCCGGACGCCCGTGGTCGAGCCGCGGGGCAGGGTGCAGCTCGCGCCGGTGTTGAACGGGGCCGGGGCGGTGTCCAGGCCGGGGCGGCGCGGGGTGCCCTCGTAGCCGGTCTCGCACGGCGGCGGCTCGAAGAAGGTCAGGGCCAGGCCGAACGACGCCTGGCCGCCGCCCAGCGCCGACGCACCCACGGACACCGCGTCCGGCACGCTCACGAGCACCTGCTCCACCTGGCCCTGCCGCGTCGCCAGCACGTCCGCCGTGGTCAGCAGGTTCGCCAGCACCACGCCCAGGTCGGGCCCCGACTCCCGCAGCACCGCGCTCACCTCGGCCGCCGCGCCGGGCGCCGCCGCGATCACCCGCCGCAGGTCGCCGTCCGAGGCGCGCAGCCGCTCGGCCACCAGCACGGCGTCGTCGGCGAACGAGTTGATCGCCGCCGCGTGGTCCAGCTGGGTCTGGAGCACGGTGGCGGACTCGTCGAGCAGCCGGGTGGTCTGCGGCAGGTGCGCGGTGGCGGCCCCGATGAACTCGGTCGTCGCGTCGAGCAGCGCCTGGAGGTCGGGCCCGGTGTCGCGCAGGGCGGTGTCCAGCTCGTCCACCACGGTCCGCAGCGCGTCCAGCGGCACCGACCGCGCCAGGTCGTCCATGCTGGTCAGCACCTTCTCCACCGGTGGCGGCAGCGTGGTGAGCCGCTCCGGGATGACCGCGCCGTCGGCCAGGTACGGCCCGTGCCCGTCACGCGGCCGGAGGTCCACGTACTGCTCGCCCACGGCCGACCGGTTGGCGACCACCGCCTCCAGGTCGGCCGGGATCGGCGGCGTGCCCCCGTCGATGCGCAGCTCCGCCTCGACCCGCCCGCCGGCCAGCCGGATCTCGCCGACCCGGCCCACGGGCACGCCCCGGTAGGTCACCTCGCCGCCGGTGAACAGGCCGCCGGTGCGGGCCAGCTCCAGCCGCACCGCGTACCCGTCGGCCGGCACGACCAGCCCGGCGTACTCCGCCCCCACGTAGCCGACCCCGAGCAGGGCGACGACGGCGAACAGCGCCACCTGCGCCCGGATCCGCCGCGTGATCATCAACGCCCCCCGGTGTCCAGCGTCAGGTACGTGTTGAGGTAGTCGCCCTTGATCCCGTCGAGCACCGCGTCGGTGAACGGGAACGTCAGCAGCAGCTCCAGCGACTGCGGCAAGTCCTGCCCGGACTCGGCGAGCCGCCGCAGCGTCGGCTCCAGCGCGCGCAGGTCGGCCAGCAGGTCGTCCCGGCCCCGGTCGACCACGTCCACGGCGACGCCCGACAGGTCGTCCAGCGCGGTCAGCAGCCCGACGAGCTGCCCGCGCTGCTCGTGCAGCACCGCCAGGCCCGGTTCCAGCCCGTCCAGCACCTCGCCGATCTCGCCCCTGCGCGCCGACAGGTTCGCCGCCATCCGGTCCACCGCCTCCAGCGCCCGGGTGATCTCGCCCTTGTGCTCGTCCAGCGACCCGGTGAACGACTCCACCGCGGACAGCAGGGACCGCGCCGCGCTCTCGTTGCCGGACAGCGCCGTGCCCAGTTCCCGCGAGATGTCCCGGAGCTGCCCGATCCCGCCGCCGTTGAGCAGCATGGACAGCGCGCCGAACACCTCCTCCACCTCGGGGTTGCGGTTGGTCCGCGCCACCGGCACCACCGCGCCGTCCGCGAGCGGCGCCGCCGCGCCCGCGCCACCGGGCGGCGCCAGCTCCACGTACTTCTCGCCGAGCAGGCTGGACTGCCGCAGCCGCGCCACCGCGTCCGACGGCAGCCGCACGTCACCGCGCACCGCCACCCGCACCAGCGCGGTCGAGCCGTCCGGTGACAGCGCGATGTCCTCGACCCGGCCCACGGCCACGTCGTCGACCTTGACCGCCGCGTGCGGCACCAGGTCGAGCACGTCGTCGAACTCCACGGTGACCCGGTAGGGCCGGTCGCCCAGGTCCGCGCCGCCGGGCAGCGGCAGGTCGTAGGCGCTGGGCACCACCGAGCACCCGGCCAGCGCCAGCACGAGCGCGAGCGCGGTGAGCCGCTTCACCGCGCACCTCCGGGCACGCTCAGCAGGTCGGCCACGAACTCGTTGAGGTTCGCCCGCGCGTTGAGCGTCCCGGTCTCCGGGTCGTAGGCCCCGATCACGTTGTGCAGCGCCACCGGCGCCACCTCCAGCGCCTCGGCGAGCGATTCCCGCTGCCGCGCCAGGGAACCGGTCAGCACGGCCAGGTCGGCCACGCCGGACCGCACCCGCTCGCGGTTGTCGCGCACGAACGCCCGCACCCCCTCCAGCGCGCCGGCCAGCTCGCCCAGCGCCGCGCCGAGGTCGTCCCGCTCGGCGGCGAAGAACCCGGACACGTCGGCCAACTGGTCGGCCAGCCGCCCCACCTGCTCGTCGTTCGCGGCGAGCAGCGAGGTGAACGACTGGAGGTGGTCGACGGTGCCGAACAGGTCGTCCCGGGACCCGGCGAGCGCGCGGGCCGCGTCGGCGAGCTGCCGGACGGACTCGTTGAACGCGCCGCCCGCGCCGTCGAGGTTGGCCGCGCCGGTGTCGAGCAGGTCCGACAGCGCGCCCCGGCGGTTGGCGCCGTTCGGGCCCAGCGCGGTCAGCAGCACGTCCAGGCTCCGGTACAGCTCGTCCAGCTCGACGGTGCCGGCGGTGCGGGCGCTGGTGACGACCGCGCCGGGCGCGAGCTTGGGTCCCCCGGTGTAGGCGGGCGTGAGCTGCACGTACCGGTCGGCGACGATGTTGGGCGCGACGACGACCGCGCGGGCGTCGGCGGGCACGTCCACGCCGTGGTCCAGCTCCAGCTCGACGCGCACCGACCCGCCCTCGGGCGTCACGCCGACCACCTCGCCGACCCGCACGCCGAGCACCCGCACGTCCGACCCCTCGTACACGCCGACGGCCGCGGTGAAGTGGGCGGTGATCCGGGTGGCGGCGGGCCGCAGGAAGACCCACCACACCGCGGCGGTGGCGACGAGCACCAGCACGAGCCCCCGGGCGAGCGCGGCGACGAGCCGTTGCCGGCCCCTGGTCCGGGCGAACATCAGCGGCCTCCCGGTGGGCAGTCGCGCCGCTCCTGGCCGGGGGTGGCGACGAGCCCGCACACGTAGGTGTCGACCCACTGGCCGTTGCCGAGCGAGTTGTTCAGCAGCCGGTAGTAGGGCCCGGCCAGGGCGAGGCCGCGGTCGAACGCCTCCTGGTTGCGCCGCAGCACGTCGGTGACGCGCTCCAGCTGCTCCAGGGCCGGGCCGAGCTGCGCCTGGTTGTCCGCGACCAGCCCGGAGAGCTGCCGGGACAGCTCGCGGGTGCCGTCGAGGAGCCTGGCGATGGCGTCCCGGCGGTGGGAGATCTCCTCCAGCAGCAGGTTGCCGTCGGTGATGAGCGCGGCGAAGTCCTCGTTGCGCTCGGCGAGCACGCCGCTGACCCGGTTCGCGCCCTCCAGCAGGGACGCGAGCTGCTCGTCGCGCGAGGAGATCGTCTTCGACAGCGCGGACAGCCCTTCCAGGGCCTGCTTCACGTGGTGCGGCGAGTCGCGGAAGGTGTCGGACAGCACCTGGAAGCTCCGCGCGAGCTGGTCGGTGTCGATCCGGCCCACCGTGTCCGACAGGCCGCTGAACGCCTCGATCACGTCGTAGGGCGAGGTGGTGCGCTCCACCGGGATGGTGCCGGTGAGCGGGTCGCGGCCCTCGGAGTCCACCGCCAGGTACTTCTGCCCGAGCAGGGTCTTGATCCGGATCTCGGCGCGGCTGCGGTCGCCCAGCCGCACGCCGGACACCCGGAACCCCACCCGCACGCGGCCCTCGTGCAGCCCGACATCGGTCACCGCGCCGACCTTCAGGCCCGCGACGCGGACCTCGTCGTCCACCTCGAGGCCGGCGGCCTCGGTGAAGTCGGCGGTGTGCCGCTCGCCGCCGCCGAAGAACGGCAGGTCCTCCAGGAAGAAGGTGAGCACGGCGGTCACGGCGATGACCAGGAGCCCGACGGCGCCCAGCAGCACCGGTCTGCGCGTCATCGGCGGCACCTCGATTCGGTCACGGGGATGCCCACGGGCGGGCCGCCGGGCGCTGGTTCGGCTTGCGAGGAGGCGAAGCACAGGTAGAAGTTGAGCCAGGAGCCGTAGGACGCGGTGCGGCCGATCGCCTCCAGCTTCACGGGCAGGTTGCGCACGAACGGCTCCAGTTCCGGGGCGGCGCCGAGGTTGCCCGCGAGCAGCCCGAGGTGGGCGATGTCGTCCTTGAGCGGCTGCCGGCCCTGCTCCAGCAGGGACGCGGTGCTCTCGCCCAGCTCGGCGAGGCCGGCGACGGCGTCGCCGATCGGCTCCCGGTCGGCGGCGAAGCCGGACACGAGCCGCCGCAGCGAGCCCAGCAGCGAGTCGAGCCGGTCGTCGCGGGTGCCGACCGCCTCCAGCACGTCGTTCAGGTTGGTCACGACCCGGCCGATCACGTCGTCCTTGGCGGCCAGCGCGGTGGTCAGCGACGCGGTGTGGGCGAGCAGGTCCTCCACGGTGCCGCCCTCGCCCTGGAGCACCTGGACGATCTCGTGGGACAGCCGGTTCACGTCGTCCGGGTTCAGCGCCTGGAACAGCGGCTTGAAGCCGTTGAACAGGGCGGTCAGGTCGAGCGCGGGCGTGGTGCGCTCGACCGGGATGAGGCCCCCGGGCGGCAGCACGTCCGCGACCGACCCGGCGGGCTGGTCGAGCGAGACGTACCGCTGGCCGACCAGGTTGCGGTACTTGATCGTGGCGGTGACGCCCGCGGCCAGCGAGCGGTCGTCGGCGACCGAGAACTCCACGTCCACCAGCTCGTCGTCGACCAGCGCCATCGACTCGACCTGGCCGACCTTGACCCCGGACATCCGGACGTCGTCGCCCTCGGCCAGGGCGGTCACGTCGGTGAAGCGCGCGACGTAGCGGTTGGTGTCGCCCACGCGGCTGCCCGCGATGGTGGCCGCCAGGAAGCCGGTGGCGGCGACCGTGACGACGACGAAGACCAGGAACTTGGTCAGCGGTGCGGCGATGCCCCTCATCGGACCCCCATGAGCAGCCCGGCCCAGCCGGGCACCCGGTCGGGCGCGACCGCCCGGACGGGACCGGCCGGGCAGTGCGGCGCGCCGCCGCGGCGGACGACCGGCTCGTCGCGGCCGGGCACGTACCGCTCCCCCGGCGGCACGATCGTGACCCGCGCGTGCACGCCGGGCTGGTCGGTGCCCTTGCCGAGCACCGCGTCCACGCGGGGGCGCAGCGCGTTGACGGCGCTGAGCACGCACGGGAACTCGGGCGAGTAGGTGGCCAGCAGCTCCAGCGAGGGCCGCGACCGGTCGGCCAGGTCCACGGCCGTGCCGCCGTGGTCGGTCAGGAAGCCGGTCAGGTCGGCCGAGGCGGTGGTCAGGGTGGCGTAGACGGCGTCGAGGTCGGCGCGCTGCTCGGCGACGGTGCGGCTGACCTCGGTCGCGTCGGCCAGCGCCCGCAGCAGGTCGGGCCCGGCGTCCGCGTAGGTGTCCGCGACGTCGGCGAGCTTGGTGACGTCCTCCTCGAGCACGGGCAGGCGCGGGTTCAGCTCGCGCAGGTAGGCGTCGAGCGCGACGATGGTCCGCCCCAGGTCCTCGCCGCGCCCGTCGAGCGCCCGCGCGACCGAGGTGAGCGCGGCGGAGAGCTTGTCCGGCCGCACGGCCTGGAGGGTCGGCATCAGGTCGGCCAGCACGCGCTCCAGCTCGATCGCGGTGGACGTGCGGTCCTGCTCGATCACGGCGCCGTCGCCGAGCGCGCCGGCCGGGTCCGCGGGCGGCTCCAGGCTCACGAACCGCTCGCCGAACAGCGTCTTGGGCAGCAGCCGCGCGGACACGTTCGCCGGGATGCGGTCCACCTGGTCGGGGTCGAGGCCCAGCTCGACCTCGGCGCCGGCGCCGCGCGAGCGGACCGCGCGCACCTCGCCGACCCGCACGCCGAGCAGCTTCACGTCGGACTCGGCCTGGAGCTGGTTGCCGACGTGGTCGGTGCGCAGCAGCACGCTCACCCGCGGCGTGAACGCCTTCCGGTAAGCGGCGACGGACAGGCCGCACAACGCCACCAGCAGGGCCGCGAACAGCAGCCCCAACACACGACGCCGCACTACCACGGGTATTCTCCGGGAAGGTTGTGGTGAATTTACCGGAACGACATTACCGGCCAGTACGTTACGCACGGCCGTCGTACCGCACAAGCAATCGCGTTCCTTTGTCAACACCGTGACAAGAACCTGCCCCGGAACACTCACGGAGATACAAAAAGTCCGCCCCTCCCTGGCGCCCCCGCGATCCGTGCGGCTACCAATGTCGTCGGAGCGAAACCAGTCGTCTGGTGAGGGTGAGCAGCATGAACAGAACCCGGGAACTCCCGTCGGCCGAGTTACCGCCGGTCGGGGACACGGACCTGTGGGAACGGTTGCCCGCCGAACTCGCGCCGAAGTTCCGGGCGCGGGCCGGCGATGTCGCGGTCGACATGGTGCGGGAGATCCAGCACCAGATCGCGGAGTACTCGCAAAAGCTGGAGGGCATGTTCGGCCAGGTGGTCGTCGAGGGCGTGGAGCAGGCGATCCACCAGTTCATCGACCGGATGGTGGACCCGACCGCGGAAAGGGAGGACCTGGCGAAGCTGTTCCGGTTGCTCGGCAAGCTGGAGGTGAGCGCGGGCCGCAGCCTGGACCTGCTCCAGACCGCCTACCGGATCGGCGCGCGGGTGGCGTGGCGGCGGATCTCGGAGTTCGGCCAGACCGAGCGGGTGCCGCTGGCCACCATGTGCCTGATCGCCGAGGCGATCTTCGCCTACATCGACGAGCTGTCGCTGCGCTCGATGGAGGGCTACGCCGAGGCGCAGGCCAGGCACGCGGGCGCGCTGGAGCGGCGGCGCAAGCGGTTGCTGGAGCTGATCCTGGGCGAGCCCGGCTATCACCCGAACGCGCTGGCGGAGCTGGCGGAGGCGGCGCGCTGGCCGCTGCCGGACCGGGTGCTCGTGGTGGCCCTGGAGCGGCGCACCGACCAGCACCAGCTGCCGATCCCCGCGCTGCACGAGGACATCCTGATGGACCTGGAGGGCAGCGAGCCGTGCCTGCTGCTCACCGACCCCGAGCGGCAGCTCGTGACGCTGGAGCACAAGCTCGGCGGGTGGCGCGCGGCGATCGGCCCGCTGGTGCCGCTGGCGTCGGCGCGGCAGTCGCTGCGCTGGGCGCGCCGGGCGATCACGCTGATCCAGTCCGGCGTGATCCGGGACCGGCCCATGGTGGACACCACCGAGCACCTGTCCACGCTGCTGCTGCTCGGTGACGAGGACCTGGTGCGCGAGCTGGTCAAGCGGGCGCTGGCGCCGCTGGAGGGCCTGACGCCCAAGCAGCAGCAGCGGATGCTGGAGACGATGACCGCGTGGGTGGAGACCCGGGGCAGCGCGCCGGAGGTCGCGTCGAGCCTCGCGGTGCACCCGCAGACCGTGCGCTACCGGCTGCGGCAGCTGGAGGAGCTGTTCGGGGCGAGGCTGCACGACCCGGACGCGCTGTTCGACATGGGCATCGCGCTGCGGGCGCTGCGGCTGCTCACGGGACCGGCTGGGTCGCCGGGTCCGGTGGGAGCGCGGTCAGCGTGAGCCGGATCGCGTTGCCCGGTCCGGAGATCAGGCCGGTGAGCAGCGGGTCCAGCCGCTCCCGCCCCCGGCAGCCGTCGAAGGCGGGTATTTCGTAGACGCCCTCCAGCACAGTCGCCGCCAGGTCGAAGGGGCCCTCGACGTCGAGCACGGCGGGCGCGCCCGTCCGGCAGCCCGGCCCGACGTCGAGCGGCTGCCGGTCCACGACGACCTCGCTCGCCCTGATGTCGATCAGGGCGTGGGCCTTGATCTGGCCCGCCTCGATGGTGCCGGTGACCTTGGCGACCGGGGTCATGTCGGTGCGCGCCGTGCTGGGCACGAAGCCGAAGAACACGAAGTAGCCGTGCGCGGGCGGCAGCCGCAGGTCGCCGATGATGGTGCCGTTGACCAGGTCGATCTCGACGACCAGGAGGCCGGGGCCGATGGTGAGGTCGGAGCCGGGCTTCGCGAGCCGGGTCACCGCGTCAACCCGGTAGGCGACGGTGATGGTCGTGCCCGGCTGCGCCGCCGCGCCGGCCCGGCCCGCCGGCGCGCCGGTCGCCGGTCGCGCGGGGGCGGACGCCGGCGCCGCGCCCAGCAGCGCGACGAGCGCGACCAAGAGCGCCGCGATCTTCACCGCACGACTCCGTCCATTCTTCGAAACTACTTCCGGACCCGTGCCGGCACAAGCGCCGACAATTTATTTGTCACGCCCGTGACAACTGCCGGAACAGCTTTTGTCGGAACCGTGAGAATAGTTGCCGCAACTATCAGGTAAAGATACCTTACCCGCCGGTAGGTCGTGTTCGGCGCATTAGGGGAGGGATCATGGAATCGAGACACCGGGTGGCCGCGCTCGGGCTCTGCGCGGTGGTGGTCGGGGGTTCGGCCCTGCTGGGCGCGGGCGTGGGCAGCGCCGCCACGGCGACCCTCACGCTGGTCTACAGCTGCCCGTTCCCGCTGATCGGCACGCAGGACATGAGCGTGCGCATCGTGGCCGAGGACCTGCCCGGCCCCGGCGAGGCGGTGGCCGGGGAGCCGCTGCCGCCGGTCCGGGTGACCGCGACCGCCACCGTGCCGCCGCTGGCCACGCAGGGCCTGGTGCTGGTGGGCGCGGCCACCGTGGAGGGCACGGCGAAGGCGAGCACGGTGGTGGACAACGCGGGCACGCGGCTCGACGTCGTGCCGGACCTGACCGTGGACCGGACCCCCGTGCCGCCGGAGGGCGCGTTCGACACCGTGGCGATCGGCCAGGCGCCGTCGGTGACCCTGCCCAACGCGGGCGTCACCACCATCCACGTCGGCGAGTTCGAGGCCACCCTGACCCCGAAGACCGCGACCGGCGAGGACACCGGCCTGGGCACCTTCCCGCTGCCGTGCACCCTCAACCCGGGCCAGGACACCCTGCTGCACGAGGTCACCGTCCTGCCGGGCACCGGCACCACCACGACGACCACCACCACGACCACGACCGACTCGACGACGACCACCACCACGACCACGGGCGCCACCGGCACCACCACGACGGGCTCGACCACCACGACCGGGAGCACGACCTCGGGCACCACGACGTCCGGCGCCACGTCGACCACGACGGGTCCGACCACCACCACGACCGCCACCCCCGCCCCGCCGGCCTCCCCCGGCGGCGGGAACAAGCTGGCGTACACGGGCGCCTCGGTCCGCGGCCTGCTGGTCGCGGCGGGCGCGCTCGTGCTCGTGGGCGGAGCCACCCTGTTCCACCTGCGCCGCCGTCGCCGCACCTGAGCACCCGCACGCGGAGGGGGCCGGCCCGCACCGCGCGGGCCGGCCCCCTCGCCGCGCGTCAGCCCGGCAGCGCCGGCAGCTCGCCGACCTGCTCCGGCGCGGGCGGCGCGACCTCCACCGGCCGGCCCCAGTCCCGGTAGTCGGCCACCACCGCCTCACCGCCCTCCACCCGCGTGCGCACCTCGCGGCGGACCGGCAGGTCGTCGGCGTCCACCCACAGCCTGACCACCGACGGCCGCCCGTCCTCCGCCGCCTCCGCGGTGTAGCGGACGGTCCGCCGGCCGGCCACCTCCTCCTCGGCCTTCCCGGTGATCCGCGCGCCCTCGGGCAGCGCCTCGCGCAGGTCCGCGGCGTCCCGCAACCGCACGGCGACGTCCGCCATGGCGCGCCCCAGCGGGTTGTCCGGGTCGGCCGGGTCGAGCCGCAGCCACGGCCGGTCCGGCTCCGGCGCCCGCCCCGGCGGTATCCGGACGAACAGGGCGTCGGGCACCATCACATAGGAGACCTCCTCGGTGTCCCCGGGCGCGAGCCGGCACGACGCGGCGAAGTCGCCGGTCCGCAGCTCGCAGGTGCCCCGGCCGCTCGCGCCGAGGTCCAGGTCGACGACCACCGACCGCTTGGCGCCGGCGGCCACCAGGTTCGCCTCGGCCAGGGCCTGCGGCGTGTCGAACGACCGCATCGCCGGCTCGGGCCCGGCGGTGCACGCGGACAGGGACCCGGACAGCGCGGCACAGGCCAGGCCGGCGGCGGCAACGCGTTTCGCGCGCATGCTCCTCCTCGGACCGGAAAAGGGGGAATTCCCCGACACCGTACCCCCGAAAACGGGGCGGCGGACCGGCCGGGCGACAGCTGTTGCACGAATTCGGAATTCGGGAAGAGCTTTTGTCGGCGAATGACAGGTCAGGTTCTTCGCACGGACGCGAGCAGGTTCCGCGCCACCTCGCGCAGCTTGGTGTTGTGCTGCTGCGACTCGGTCACCAGCCGGGCGAACGCCTCGTCGGCGGTGATCCCGTACGCGCCCATGAGCACGCCCTTGGCCTGGTCGATCTCGCCCCGCGACACCAGGGCCCGCTGGAGGTGCTCGACCAGCTCGCGCGACCGGTCGTACCGGCGGAACGCCGTGATGGCGGTGGACGCGGCGGTGACGAACAGGCGCAGCAGCGCCTCGTCGAACGGGTTGAACGCGTCCTCTTCCGAGCTGTAGATGTTGAGCGACCCGAGCACCTCCTCGTCCGCCAGGACGATCGGCGCGGACAGGTACGCGCGCACGCCCGCGCGCTCGGCGGCGACCGCGAAGTCGGGCCACCGCTCGCGGCCCTCCTCGACCGAGACGCGCACCGGCTTGCGCAGCCGCGTCGCCTCCAGGCACGGCCCGTCGCCCGCGGCGTACTGGTCGGCGTCGACCGAGACGACCACGCGGTCGGTGGCCGCGGCCGTGATCGGGCCGTCCGGGGTCAGCACCGTGACACCGACGTTCTCCGCCTCCGGGATGACCCGGGCCGCGGACTCGGCCAACTGCTGGAGCACGTCCTCCAGCGACTGGTCGTCGACCAGTACGCCGGCCAGCTCCTCCAGCGCCTCACTGGCCTCGTCCAGGAGGGCCGCGGGCGCGTGCTCGTCGATGCTCACAGGCATTGTTTACACCTCGGGCGCGATAATCGCCTCAACCTGAGGGGGTGACCACCGTGCGGGTGCTGCTGGTCGAGGACGACGACGGGGTGGCGGGAGCGCTGGTGGAGGCCCTGGAGGCGAACGACCACCGGCCCGCCCGGGTGACGCGCGGCGCGGACGCGCTGCTCACCCACCGGGAGTTCGACCTGCTGCTGCTCGACCTCGGCCTGCCCGACGCGGACGGCCTGGAGGTGCTGCGCAAGATCCGCAAGGTGTCCCCGGTGCCGGTGCTGGTGCTCACCGCGCGCGGCGACGAGCGGTCGATCGTGCGCGGCCTGCGCCTGGGCGCGGACGACTACCTGGTCAAACCGGTCCGCCTGGGCGAGCTGCTGGCCCGCATGGACGCGGTGGTCCGCCGCAGCGCGGCCCTGTCCGGTCCCCGGGAGCGCGCGGTGCGCGTGGGCGACGCCGAGATCGACCTGGAGGGCAGGCGGGTCGTCGTGGCCGGCGCGGAGGTCGCGCTGACCGCGAAGGAGTTCGACGTGCTGGCGGCGCTGGCGAGCCGCGCGGGCACGGCGGTGAGCCGCCAGCAGCTCATGGACGAGGTGTGGGGCGACGCGTACCTGGCGGTGTCGCGGTCCCTGGACGTGCACCTGGCCGGGCTGCGCGCGAAGCTCGGCAGGCCGGGCCTGATCACCACCGTCCGGGGCTTCGGCTACCGGCTGGCCTCCGACGGGGTGTAGGTGCGCCGCCGACTGCTGCTGGTGCTGCTGCTGTTCTCCGCCGCCGCGGTGGCGGCGTTCGCCGTGCCGCTGCTGTCGGCCACGGCCGCCGAGCGCACGCAGCGGTTCGCGCTCAGCC
>NZ_JBHWIE010000213.1:8085-12877 GCF_042732085.1 Actinosynnema sp. NPDC059797 | reverse complement strand
CTGGTCCGCCGCCGCGACCGCCTCTCCCCCGGCTACCGCGAGTTCGGCGACGTGCTGACCGAGCTGGAGGTCGGGCACGTGGCGGCGGCGCTCGTCGAGCACGCGGCGCGCCTGGGCCTGCGCGCCCGCGCCACCGGGACGACCGTGGACCTCGACCCGGGCGCCGCCGCCGACCGGGGGGCGGGCGCGACCGCCCCGGTGCCGCGACGCAGCTCGGGCGTCGGACCGCGCGGCATCGCCGCCGACCCCCGGCCGTTGCCCGCGAGCGCGCTGCACGCGGTCGTCCGAGCGGTCAATGACCCGCCCGCCGGCTCACCGGTGCGCGACGACCTGCGGCACCGGCTGGCCGTGCGCAACGTGGCCGGCGTCGACGACGGCTGGTACGACGTGGTCGGCGGCCTGCGGCTGGTCGAGCCCGGACCCGCGGTGGCCCGGCTCCAACCGGTGTTCGGGCACCCGCCCGGCACCATCCACGTCGCCTCGGTGAACCTCGCCCTGGTGACGACCGGCGACCCGGCCGCCGCCGTGGCGTCCGACGGCCCGGACGGCTACCGGGCCCTGCTGCGCGCGGCGGGCGCGGCGGCCCAGCACGTGTGCACGGCCGCCGCCGCGGCGGGCGCGTTCTGCCGCCCGGCGCGCAGCACCGACGACGGCCCGCTGGAGGCCCTGGTGGGCGCGCCGGCCTCGCACGTGCTGCTCTACCTGCTCGTGGCCGGTCGCCCGCGCGGCACGGGCTTCGCCTACGACCTCACCCCGCTGGAGGCGCGATGACCTGGACCAGCCTGCACGTGCGGCTGTCCTGGGCGGTCGAGCACGTCGACGCGTTCATCGCCGACGTGCTCGCGCCGGCGATGGCCGAGCACCGCGCGGCGGGGCACGTGGCCGACTGGTTCTACGTGCGGTACTGGCGCACCGGCCCGCACCTGCGCATCCGGCTGCGTGACGCCACCGAGGACCTGACCGGCCGGCTGCGCGAGCTGGTGGCGCGGGCCGGCCACCCGGTGCGGGACCTCGACCCGGCCGCGTTCCACGCCGTCGCCGGCGCGCCCGAGGGCGACTGGCTGCCGCACGGCGACGTCCGCGAGACGCCTTACGAACCGGAGGTGGACCGGTACGGCGGCCCGGAGGCGCTGCCGGTCGCCGAGGAGGTGTTCTGCCGGAGCACCGACGTGGCGGTGGCCGTGCTGCGGTCCGCCCGCGCGCCCGGCGCGAAGTTCACCGCGGCCGTGGAGCTGGTGATGGCCACGACGACCGCGTTGAAGCTGGACCGGGTGGAGGCGGCGGCGTGGCTGCGGTCGCTGGCGACGGGGTGGCGGCAGGCGCACGAGCCGGTCGCGCCGCCCGGCCTCGGCTCGCACGTGGCCGCGGGGCGGCTGCACGAGGCGCGGGCGGCCCGGCTCGCCGCCCGGTGGGACCGGCTCGAGTCCCACGCGACGGGCGCGGTGGCGTACTGGGCGGAGCAGGTGCGGGCGGACCTGCCGCGCTACGTGTGGGCCTCCCAGCTGCACATGCTGTTCAACCGCCTCGGCCTCGACCCGGAGCAGGAGCGCACCGCCTGCCGGCTGGTGGCGCTGGCGGCCGAGGCGCCGGACGGGTTCGCGCCGTTCCACGAGGACGGCGCGACCGCGCCGGACCGGCGCTACCTGGCGCTCAGCAGGTTCCGGGCGGGTGTGCCGGACCAGGGTCCCCGCGACGTGGGGCACGCTCCGCCGACGACGCTGCCGTGGTGGCCCGAGGTGGTGCTGCCCGACGCCGCGCCCGTGCCCGGCTCGCTGGTCGAGGCGCTGCGGACCCGCCGCACCGCGCGCGGTGCGGAGCCGACCGGCCCGCTGGACGCCGGGCGGTTGGCGACGCTGCTGTGGACCGCGCACGGCGCCCTGCCCGACGGGCGCAGGCCCCACCCGAGCGCGGGCGCGCGGCACAGCGCCCGGCTGCGCGTGGTGGCGTTGCGGGTGGCCGGGCTGGAACCCGGCGTGTACGACGTGGACGAGGAGCGGCGGGTGCTGGTCCGCGTCGCGCCCGCGCCGCCGGTCGCCGACGTGGGCGCGACCTCCATGTGGTTCGGCGACGGTGAGGGGCGGGTGGACCCGGCCGCCACACCCGCCGTGCTCGGCCTCTACACGCGGTTCGGCGCGCTGCGGAAGGCCTACGGCCTGCGGGCGCTGCGGCTGGCGTTCACCGAGGCCGGGCACCTGGCGCAGAACCTCGCGCTGGTCGCCGCGTCGTCGGGGCTCTCGCTCGGGCTGCTCGGCGGCTTCTACGACGACCTGGCGCACGACGTGCTGTGCCTGGACGGCGTGGACGACGCGCTGGTCTACCTGATGCCCCTCGGCTCTACCCGTTAGGGGCGGGCCCGCGCATCGACCGACCGGTTGACCCGCCGGGGTCCGGGGATGACCCCCGGCCTCGGTCGATCCGCCGATCCGCGCCGGCGCGCGGGCCAGCACGCTGGAACCCATGTCACTCAACCAGGTCGCACCGGCGGCGGGTCCGATCGCCGTGCGGGACCGGGCGCTCGCGCCCGACCTCGCGCGGGGTCTGATGCTCGCCCTCATCGCGGTGGCCAACTCGGTGTACTACCTCTACGGCCGCCCGTACGGGGTGCGGCAGCACATCGTCGAGCACGACCTGCTGAACCGGGTCGTCAGCGTGCTCGACGTGACCCTGGTCGACGGGCGCGCGTACCCGATGTTCGCCGCCGTGTTCGCCTTCGGCGTCGTGTGGTCGTTCGGGCGGCAACTGGCCGCGGGCGTCCCCGAGGCCGACGCCAAGCGGCTGCTGCGGCGGCGGAGCCGCTGGCTGATCGCGTTCGGGTTCGTCCACGCGACGCTGCTGTTCCCCGGCGACATCCTCGGCCTGTACGGGGTGCTGGGCTTCCTGCTGGTGGCGCTGACCCGGGTCTCGGACCGGGCGCTGCTGGTCGCCGCCGCCGCGTCGCTGGTCGTGGGCGCGGCGGTGCAGGGCGCCGCCCAGATGATGCCCTCGACCGGCGAGCGGACGTTCTTCTTCTCGTTCGAGGTCGCGGACCCGCTCACGGCGCTCGCGCTGCGCCCCCTGGAGTGGTTGATGATCCCGGTCGGCAACCTCGCGATCGTCGGCGTGGTGCTGGTCGGCACGTGGGCCGCCCGGCGCGGCGTGCTGACCGACCCGGCGGCGCACCGGACCCTGCTGGTCCGCACGGCGGTCGGCGGGCTGACGGCGGCCGTGGCGGGCGGGCTGCCCGTGGGGCTGGCGGTCGGCGGGTTCTGGGAGCCCACCTCGACGCCCGCGCTGTGGGCGATCTCCACGCTGCACGCGATCACCGGGGTCGCGGGCGGCCTGGGCTACGCGGCGCTGATCGGGTTGCTCGCGCTCCGCGTCGGCGACCGGCCCGGCCCGGTGGTGCGGGCGCTCGCCGCGACCGGGCAACGCTCGCTGAGCTGCTACCTGTTCCAGTCGGTGGTGTTCGTGGCGCTGCTGACGCCGTGGGCCCTGGGGCTGGGCCGGACGCTGGGCACGGCCGGGGTCGGGCTGCTGGCCCTGGGCACGTGGCTGGTCTCGGTGCTGCTGGCCGACCTGCTGCGGCGCGCGGGCAGGCGGGGACCGGCGGAGGTGCTGCTGCGCCGGCTGGTCTACCGCGGTCGGCAGGGGAAGATGTCCGGGTGACCACGGTGGACGAACAGCCGGACCTGGCGCGGGAACGGCGGTGGAACCTGGCCTGGGGGCTGGCCCCGTACGGCCTGCTGGCCCTGGCTTGCGCGGTGTACCTGGTGTTCGACACGGCGGACTGGGGCGAGCGCCTGGTCACGCTGGGCATCGCCGCCGGGCTCGCGGCGTGGCACTGGTGGTTCGCCATGGCGCACCCGCAGTGGTGGGACCGCCGGTCCTGGGCGATGACCGGGTACTTCATCGGCCTGCTCGTCCTGGCCTCGCTCCTGGTGCTGCGCAGCGACGCCTTCCAGCTGTTCGTCCCCGCGTGCTACGTGCTCGCGTTCGTCGCGCTGCCCGGGTGGCCCGCGTACCTCGGCGTGGTGGCCGCCAACGCGCCGTGGCTCGTCGCGCCGGGCTCCGGGACCCTGTCGGTGCTGGTCAACCTCGCCGTGGCGACACCGCTGGCCGCGCTGGTCGGCGGGATGGTCCGGGCCATGGAGGAGGAGGCGATCCGGCGGCGGGAGACCAACCGCGAGCTGGTCGCCGTGGCGGCGGAGAACGCGCGGCTGCACGCGATGCTCGTGGCGCGGGCCAGGGAGACCGGGATCGCGGAGGAACGCGCGCGGCTCGCCCGCGAGATCCACGACACCGTCGCGCAGGGGCTGACCGGGGTCGTCACGCAGCTGGAGGCGGTCGGGGAGCTGGTGGGCCCCGGTCCGGTGCGCGGCCGGGTCGACGCGGCGCGGGACCTGGCGCGCACCAGCCTGGCGGAGGTCCGCCGGTCGATCGAGGCGCTGCGCCCCGGCCCGCTCCAGGACGCCCGGCTCGGCGACGCCGTGCGGCAGGCCGTGACGACGTGGCGGGCGCAGTACGACGTGCCGGCGACGTTCACCGTGACCGGGACGCCGCAGCCGGTGCACTCGGAGGTCGAGGTGACCGTGCTGCGGGCGGCGCAGGAGGCCCTGGCCAACGTGGGCAGGCACGCGCGGGCGCGTCGGGTGGACGTCACGCTGTCCTACATGGAGGACGTGATCGTGCTGGACGTGCGCGACGACGGGGCGGGGTTCGACGCCGGGTCGGCCGACGGGTTCGGGCTGACCGCGCTCCGCCAGCGGGTGCGGGCGCTGTCCGGGTCGGTCGACGTCGAGTCCGCGCCCGGGTC
>NZ_JBHWIE010000213.1:0-8075 GCF_042732085.1 Actinosynnema sp. NPDC059797 | reverse complement strand
CGACCACCCCGTGGTGCGCGACGGGTTGCGCGGGATGCTCGGCACGCAGCCGGACTTCGAGGTCGTCGGCGAGGCGGCCGGTGGCGCCGAGGCGCTGACCGTGGTGGCGGCCGTGCGGCCGGACGTGGTGCTGACCGACCTGCGGATGCCGGGACCGAGCGGCGGCGCGCTGATCCGGCTCATCGTCGAGCGCGTGCCCACCACGCGGGTCCTGGTGCTCACCACGCACGACACCGACTCCGACGTGCTGCCCGCGGTGGAGGCGGGCGCGATCGGGTACCTGCTCAAGGACGCGCCGCGCGAGGAGCTGTTCCGGGCCGTGCGCGCCGCCGCCCGCGGGGAGTCCGTGCTGTCCCCGTCCGTGGCCGCACTGCTGCTCGGCCGGGTCCGCCCGCGCCGGCCGCTGAACGAGGCCCGGTTGAGCGCGCGGGAGCGCGAGGTGCTGGCCCTGATCGCCCGCGGCCGGACCAACCGGGAGGCCGCGGCCGAGCTGCACATCAGCGAGGCCACGGTCAAGACCCACCTGCTGCACATCTACGCCAAGCTGGAGGTGCCCGACCGGGCCTCCGCCGTGGCCGCCGCCTACCGCCGGGGGCTCCTCGACTGAGGACGGCGGGAATTCCGGGTCGGGAGGCGTGGCCGGCGGGATTCGCATTCCACCCCGGTGGAGTTGTTCCCACGGCGGTGGCGGGTGTGCGTGATGAAGAAGACCTTCGCAGGACACGGCTCGTGCCACTGGAGGGACCATGAAGCAATCGTGGTGCGCGACCCGGACCTCGTGCACGAGCTGTTCACCAGGACCAACGACGACTTCTCCAGCGCGAGTTCCGCGGTCGCCAGCCGGTTCGACGCGCGGCGCGACTCGGATGACGCGCATGCCTGGATGAGCGCGCGCCGCTCGGGCCGGCGCGGGCTGAACCGGGCCGCGGCGACCCCGCACACGGCACGGCTGCGGGCGTTGTTCGAGCGGACGCTGGACGAGCCCCGGGACCTGTTGGACGTCCTGCCGGCGGCGCGCGAACCGCGGCTGGGCGAGTGGGAGCTGCGGCCGGAGGACCAGGTGATGTCCAGCCCCTACCTCCTGCACCGCGACCCGAGGTGGTGGCCGGACGCGGACGTGCTCGACCCGGACCGCCGGCTGGACGGTCGGACGACGCCGCGCAAGCACTCCTACGTGCCCTTCGGCGCAGGGCCGCGGGTGTGCGTGGGGACGCAGCTCGGCATGGTCCAGCTGACACCGGCGGCGTTCTGGCTGACCCGCGGCCACCGCGTGTCGGCGCCCGACGCGGACCGGTCCGCGCCCGAGTTCCACGACCTGCTGGTGCCGAAGGGCTTCCAGGCGGCTTCACCCGGGCGTGAGCCGGTCCTCGGGCTCGGCGCGGTGCTCAGAGCCTGCCTGCGGGCAGGCGGTCGTCGACGAGGTCCGCCACCTGCTCCTCGGTGAACGGCGGGTCCAGCAGGTCACCGCGCTGGGCGTGGCAGCGGAACATGTCGGCGATGTAGTGCATCCGGTCGGGCAGGTCCGACCAGTCCCGGGCGGCGGTGTCGAGCAGGCTGTCGGGCGTCGGGTCGACGGTCGCGAGCAGCGCGAGCAGCTCGGGGTCGGACAGCTCCGCGAGCAGCGGCGGGAACCGGGCGGGCAGGTCGTCGCCGAGGTCGAGCAGCTCGCCGCCGGGCAGCGCCAGCGTCATCAGGTGCTCGGTGACCGCCCGGCGGGCCAGGGCGCGAGCGTGGTCGGCCAGCCGCTCGACGGCGGCGCGCACCGGGGTCCGCCTGCCGAGCACGGTCACCAGCGCCAGGCGCAGCCACCTGAGCACGCGGTTGTCCGGCAGGACCAGGTCGAGCAGGCGGCGCTCCAGCTCGCGCGGGTCGACGACGGGGGCCTCCAGGGCGGCGGTGATCTCCGGTTGCAGCCGCGTCTGCTCGTGCAGGCCGATCTCGACGTTGGCCAGGAGCAGCAGCTCCGCGCGCCGCTTGGGGTCCTCTGCGGACATCGCCCGGTGGTAGCGGGCGAAGGCCTGCTTGAGGTAGCGCTGGCCCTCGGGCGGCTCGCCGGGCCGCAGCGAGTCGAGGAACGCCGCGATCCGCTGCTCGTCGGCGCCCGGCGCGCCCCCGTCGCACTCGGCGAGGAACCGGGCGAACTCGCGGGCGATCTCCGCGAAGACCTTCAGGTTGCCCCGCGCGGAGGCGTCGCCGACGGCGTCGAGCCGCGCGGTCGCCACCACGACCCGGCGCACCAGCCCCGCCGCGTCGTCGAGGGCCTTCCGGGGCACGGCGCGCCGCAGGCCGCCGACCGCGAGCGCCACGGCGGCGGACGCCTCGGGCGAGGACTCCAGCAGGCGTTCCAGCGTGCGGGCCAGGTCCTCCCGCCGGATGGTCTGCCCCACCTGCTTGGACGCCCAGACCGCGAACGTGCACCAGTTGGCCGAACCGCCCGTGCGGTCGGCCAGCGCCCGGGACAGCTCGTGGTAGCAGTGGGTGATCCGGAGGTTGCGGACGACCGGGTCGGCCTGGGCTGAGATCCGGTCGACCTCGGCCGCGGTGGGCGGGACGCCACCGCCGAGCCGGTGCACGTCCGCAGTGGGCTGACTCATGGGCCGACCTTTCCGTTCGGGCTGCACCCACCTGATCGTCGCGGTGGCGTGGAATGTGACACGAACGCGGCCCGCTCGTCTGTTCGACGGCGTTCGACGGGGCCGTTGAGCGGAGTGGACGCCTGGGCCGTACGCCACCCGTACGCAGTCGCCGAGCGGGGGCGGAACGGCGATTGACAAGGTCAAGAGCGCGGCTCAGAGTTTGGGAGCGCTCCCAGAAACACCGCCCACCATCACCGTCGATGAGGAACCGCCCATGAGACCGCGTCTCGTCGTGCTGCCCGCGCTCGCCGCGCTGGTGGCGACCCAGGCCCTGGTGGTCGCCGGGCCCTCGGCCCAGGCCGACCCGGACGTCACCGTCACGGTCAACACCCGAGCCGGGTTGGAGGTGGTGCACGAGGCCGCGATCGGGGTGAACCACGCCATCTGGGACACCCACCTGGGCAGCGACGCCGTCGCCGACCTGCTGGAGGACGCGGGCGTGAAGGCCATGCGCTACCCCGGCGGGTCCTATTCGGACATCTACCACTGGGAGGACCACACCGCGCCCGGCGGCTACGTGGCGCCCAACACCGACTTCGACACCTTCATGGCCGGCGTGCGGCGCGCGGGCGGGCAGCCCATCGTGACCGCCAACTACGGCACCGGCACGCCCGAGGAGGCGGCCGCCTGGGTGCGCTACGCCAACGTCGAGAAGGGCTACGGCGTCGAGTACTGGGAGATCGGCAACGAGAACTACGGCAACGGCCACTACGGCTCGGGCTGGGAGGCCGACGAGCACCCGGACAAGAGCCCGGCGTACTACGCCAACCTCGTCCGCGAGTACGCCACGGCCATGAAGGCCGTCGACCCGACCATCAAGGTCGGCGCGGTCCTGACCACGCCGGGCGAGTGGCCGGACGGCATCACCGCGGCGGGCGACACCGGGTCGTGGAACGAGGTCGTGCTGTCCATCGCCGGCCCCGTGGTCGACTTCGGGATCATCCACTGGTACCCGAGCGGTGACACCGCCGCGCAGGTGCTGTCCAAGACCGACCGGGTGGTCGACCAGATCACCCTGGTGCGCGAGCAGTCGCGCCGGCTGGCGGGCAAGGACCTCGGCATCGCGTTGACCGAGGTGAACACCTCGTACGGCCGCAACACCCAGCCGGGCGCGCTGTTCGCCGCCGACGCCTACGCGACGATGCTGGGCCAGGGCGTGTTCAACGTCGACTGGTGGAACGTCCACAACGGCATCGGCCAGGTGCGGGAGATCGCGGGCCACCCCGACTACGACGACTACGGCCTGCTCTCCAGCGGCAACTGCACCGCGGACGGCGCGGTGTGCCAGCCCGCGCTGAACACCCCGTTCGCGCCGTACCACGCCATCTCGATGGTGTCCCGCTTCGCCCGGCCCGGCGACCAGCTCGTCACGGCCGCGGCGAGCGACCCGCTGGTGCGCGCCCACGCGGCCCGGCGGCCGGACGGCGGCCTCGCCGTCATGCTGGTCAACCAGGACCCGGAGGCCGCCAAGACCGTCGACCTCCGGCTCTCGGGCTACACCGCCGCCGCCGGCGCGACCGTGCTGACCTTCGCCAACGGCGACACCGGCATCTCCACGACCACCGGCTCGTCCTCCTCGGCGACCCTGCCGCCGTACTCGATCACCACGCTGGTGCTCCAGCCGAAGGGTTCGGCGGCCGGCCCGGCCGCGCCCGCCCGGCCGGTCGCGGGCGCGGTCACCGACCGCACGGCCGCGCTGTCCTGGCCGGCGCCGCCCGCCGGGGTCAAGTACGAGGTGCACCGGGTCGTCGGCGCGAACACCGAGCAGTGGGGCGAGACCACCGGCACGGGCTTCACCGCGACCAACCTCACGCCGGGCACCGAGTACACGGTCAACCTCGTGGCGAGGAACGACGCGGGCCGGGTGTCGTGGTCGTCGCCGCCGCTGACCTTCGCCACCGGCACGCCCGCCACGTCCTCGTGCGCGGTGTCCTACCGGGAGACCTCCAACTGGGGCAACGGTTTCGTCGCCGACCTGGAGATCACCAACACCGGCACGCGGCCCCTCGGCGGGTGGACGCTGACCTACACCTGGCCGACCTCCTGGCAGCAGGTCTCCAGCGGGTGGAACGCCACCTGGGCGCAGAGCGGCGACCGGGTGACCGTCACCAACACGGCGGTGCTGGCGCCCGGCGCGTCGACCACGGCCGGGTTCGTCGGCGGCTACCAGGGCCCGAACGTGCGGCCGCTGAAGTACTTCCTCAACGGCACTCTCTGCACCACCCGCTGAGCACGCGCGTCGTCCCCCGCCCCACCGGCGGGGGACGACCGCGCCCCGGACGGCGTGCACCACCGGTGCCGGCGCGCGGGTGATCTCCGGCGCGGCCACCCGCCATAGCACAGGACCGCTCGCGGCGGCACCGCTTCCCACGGCGCGAACGGGGCTCCACGGCGCGCCCGAACGGCGGCATCCTGCTGCCGGGAGACACGACCACCGGGAGCGCACATGACCGCGGAAGTCAGCCACACCCTCAACGACGTCGCCATCGAGGCCGTCGGCGGCCTCGTCGAGGCCATCCGGCAGGACGAGGACAAGGCGAAGACCACCTGGGCCGCGCACGTGACCTGGACCGGCGGGTTCCGGTCCGAGGCGCGGGTGCGCGGGTTCGACCCGACGCCCTCCGACGAGCCCGCCGCGCTCGGCGGCGGCGACACCGCGGCCAACCCGGTCGAGCAGCTGCTCAGCGCCCTGGGCAACTGCCTCGCCGTGGGGTACGCGGCCAACGCCACCGCCGCCGGCATCGCCCTCGACCGGCTCACCGTCGACCTCAAGGGCGACCTCGACCTGAAGGTGTTCCTCGGGCTCGCCGAGGGCCACGCCGGGTTCGGCTCGATCACCGCCCGGGTCCGCATCGACTCCCCCGCCCCGCGGGCGGAACTGGAGGAGCTGCACCGCAAGGTGGTGGCCACGTCGCCGGTCGGCCACACGCTGCGCAACGCCGTGCCGGTGGACGTCGAGCTGATCTGACGACCCGCCGGGCCGAAGACCGGCGGCCCCGACGGCCCGTCGGGGCCGCAATTCGGTGGCGCGACCGCCGGCCCGGTCGCAGACTCGGGGCGTGAACGCGTCCCCCGAGCCCGCGATCGGGTCGTCGGTCTTCTTCATCCCCACCAACCGGGACTGCTCCCGCGCGGCGACCGGCTACCTGGCGGAGCTGTCGTTCGCCCGCGAGCGGTTCGGCCGGACGATCCCGCTGGTGGTGTCCGAGACCGACGGGGGCCCGCACGCGCGGGCCAACGCGGGAGCGCTCGCCCGGCTGGCCCGCGCCAACCCGGACCAGCCCGTCCACCACCTCACCGCGGAACTCCAGCGGGAGTACTTCGGCCGGCTCCTCCGCGACGAGCCGGCCGCCGTCCGGGAGCCGTTCCTGTCACCGCGGCGCGATTACGGCACCGCGATGAACAAGCTGTTCCTGATGACCGCCTCCTTCGGGGCCGACGCGCTGCACCGGCGCGACTCCGACACCCGGCCGCTGGGCGAGGAGGTCCCCGAGGCCGCCGGCCGGCACCCGATCGAGATCGAGCTGTCGTACCTGGGCCGGAAGGTCGGCGAGATCGGCGAGGTCGGCCCGGGGCACGGCGTCGGCTGGCCGGGGAACCTCGACGCCGCCGTCCTCGACCAGCCGATCCGCGTGGTGGGCGGCAACTACTCCGGCGAGTGGAACCTCGACGTCAAGGACTTCGCGCGCCGCTCGTACCGCATCGTCCACCGGCTCTACGAGATCCTGGGGTTCGACCCGGACGACGTGGTCGCGCTGGTGGACGAGGTGTTCCCGGCCGAGCAGGTCCACGACGCGCGGGACGCGCTCACGCTGCGCCTGGCGCCGAACGGGGGCGCCGACCCGGACTGCGGCAACGTGGCGGTCACCGGCATCCACGAGCTGCTGCCGAACGTGCCCGGCCGGAACAGCCTGGCCGTGGACTACTTCGGCTTCGACGTGGCGATGGCGCTGGGCGTGCCGGCGCTGCACCACACCCGGGCGGTGTTCCACGAGTACCACTCGGGGCGCTTCGACCCGGCGCAGAAGCTGCTCTACTGGGAGGGGGTGGCCCGGTTCGCGGACTACTTCACCTCCTACGGCCCGCTGTTCGAGCCGGGCGCGGTCGGCCGGGCCGACGCGGCGGACCCGGTCCCGGCGCCGGTGCGGGCGGCGCTGGTCCGGGCGGTCGGCGCCCTGGTCGGGGCGGACCCCGCGCCCAGGGCGGCCCGGATCAGGGCGCTGGCGGAGGAGGTCCTGATCCCGTTCGACGAGCGGTACGCGCGGGTCGGCCGGCACCTGGCCGCGAACGCCGACCGCTACGTCCGCGAGGCCGACGAGGACTACGCCGGTCACCGGCTGCTGCTGGACCGCTGGCCGGACCTCGTCGAGCGGGCCAAGGGCCTCGACCTGGCCGCGATCGCACCACCGCTGCGCCCCTGACGAGGCCCGCCGGAGGCGCGGCGAACAATCGGTTCTTCGTTCTCCGACGCGGTCTGCCACCTGATTCCGCGCACTCCGGGAAATAGGGCGCGCTAAACGGGGTATTTCACCGGGAATCCGAGGCCGGCCCGGTGTTTCGCAAACTTGCGGAAACTGTTGACAGCGCTGCGGAGTCGGTTCGATGCTTTGCGTATCGATGGACCGCGGCCACCGCGTCGGAGCGGGCCGGAACGGGTCGGGCGACCACCGACCGTTCCACAAGGTCTATCACGCCACCTGGTCCGCCGCCAGCCTCAACGAGGAGGAAGCATGCACGTGGACGACGAAACCACCCCGCAGATCAGCCGCAGGTTGTTCGTGGGTGGGGCCGGCGCCCTGGCCTTGGCCACGACCGGGCTGGTGCTGCCGGGCACCGCCCAAGCCCAGACCGTCACGCAGAACTCGACCGGCACCCACAACGGTTATTACTTCTCGTTCTGGACCGACGCGCCGGGCACGGTGTCCATGACCATGGGCAGCGGTGGTCAGTACAGCACGTCGTGGCGGAACACCGGGAACTTCGTCGCGGGCAAGGGCTGGAGCACCGGCAGTCGCCGGACCGTGCGCTACTCGGGCAGCTTCAACCCGTCCGGCAACGCCTACCTGTGCCTCTACGGGTGGACCTCGAACCCGCTGGTCGAGTACTACATCGTGGACAGCTGGGGCAGCTGGCGGCCGACCGGCACGCACCGGGGCACGGTCTCCAGCGACGGCGGCACGTACGACATCTACCACACGATGCGCTACAACGCCCCGTCCGTGGAGGGCACCAAGACCTTCCCGCAGTTCTGGAGCGTCCGGCAGCAGAAGAAGACCAGCGGCACCATCACCACCGGCAACCACTTCGACGCGTGGGCGCGCGCCGGGATGCAGCTGGGCGGCTTCCGCTACTACATGATCATGGCCACCGAGGGCTACCAGAGCAGCGGCAACTCCAACATCACGGTGAGCTGACCGGAGCCCGGGGACTCCTCCGACC